>CAZOXI010000301.1:0-4908 GCA_964583445.1 uncultured Bacteroidaceae bacterium
AAGTAAGGAACATCATGATCCTCGGGGGAAGCCGTATCGGGATCAAGACAGCACGACAGCTGGGGAATCAGCATTATGTGAAGATGGTAGAGATTGATAAGCAAAAAAGTTTTCGTCTTTCCAGTATGCTGTCCAATACACTGGTGATCAACGGTGACGGTACGAACATGGAACTGCTCAAAGATGAAGGCCTGGATAAGATGGATGCTTTCATTGCAGTTACGGGGAATTCCGATACCAATATCCTTTCCTGCCTGCTGGCCAAGCACCTTGGCGTAAAACGTACCATCGCCGAGGTCGAGAACATGGATTACATTCACCTTGCGGAAAATATTGGCGTGGATACCATCATTAACAAAAAACTGATCACCGCCAGCCGTATTTTCCGGTTTACAATGAGCGAAGAGGTTTCCTCTATTAAGTGCCTCACAGGTACGGAGGCTGAGGTGATGGAATATGTGGTCAAGCCCCAGTCAAAAGTGACCGAAGCACCCCTGAAGGATATCGGGTTTCCGGATGAAGCGATCATCGGGGGTGTTATCAGGGGTAAGAACAGTTTTATTGCCCATGGAGACACACAGATCAAACCTTACGACAGGGTGGTGGTATTTGCCCTGCCCTCCGAAATTTATACAGTAGGTAAATTCTTTAACTAGGATTTTTTCGATGCCTAATCCGAAAACAGCCATACGCATCCTGGGGATGTTACTCATCGTGGAGGGCTTCTTTATGTGGTTGTCTATACTGGTTACACTTATCTATAAAGAGGGAGAGGTGTTACCGTTTTTTCTTTCCGGTGCGATCACGGCACTTGCTGGTTCCATCGGGTATTTTTCCACGAGAAAAGCACATCTTGAAGTAACCAAGCGCGATGGTTATGTGATCGTGACATCCGGATGGCTGTTCTTTTCATTTTTTGGAACCCTGCCTTTTCTGCTGACCGGCGCCATTCCGGATTTTACCAATGCTTTTTTTGAAACGATCTCAGGCTTTACAACCACCGGTGCGTCCATTCTGAACAATATTGAGGAATTGTCACATGGGGTGTTGTTCTGGCGCAGCCTCACCCAGTGGTTGGGAGGTATGGGGATTATTGTGCTTACCCTGGTGGTATTGCCTGTCCTTGGGATTGGCGGGATGCAGTTGTTCGCCGCAGAGGTGCCCGGACCAACCCCGGATAAGTTACACCCCCGTGTAAAAGAGACCGCCAAGCGGTTGTGGAGCATCTACTTGATCTTCACAGCTGCGGAGATCATCCTGCTATGGATCGGTCCCATGAACCTTTTCGATGCGATCTGTCATTCCTTTACCACCATGGCCACAGGGGGGTACTCCACCAAGCAGGCAAGTATTGCCCACTGGAATTCCCCCTATGTGCATTACGTGATCATTGTTTTTATGTTTCTTGCAGGTACCAATTTTACGTTGTCCTATTTTGGCTTTCACCTTCGATTTAGGAAAATATTCCGGAATGAGGAATTTAAATATTACCTTGGATTCATCATCGTGTTTTCGCTGTTCATTTCAGCAGGCCTTTTTCTGAGAGGAAATGACGCAGTTGAATCTTCTTTTAGAAATGCATTGTTCCAGGTCGTTTCCATTCTTACCACAACAGGTTACGTCACGGACAATTACCTGTTGTGGACCCCGGGGTTGACCATGCTGATCCTGATCCTCATGTTCGTTGGTGGTTCGGCCGGATCCACAGGAGGTGGACCCAAGGTGATGCGGATCATGATCCTGATTAAAAACTCAACACAGGAATTAAAACGGCTGATCCATCCCAATGCAGTCATACCGGTCAGGATGAACAAGATGGCAGTGGATACAGAGGTGGTTACCAACGTGCTGGCATTTCTGGCGCTTTATGTCGTCATTGTCATTATCAGTATGGTGGTGATGTCAGCCCTGGGAAATGACCTTGAAACCTCCATCGGTGCCGTGGCTGCTACGTTGGGAAATATCGGACCGGGCATTGGAAATGTGGGACCTGTCGATAATTTTAATCATATTGCCGTGGCAGGAAAATGGTTCCTCTCTTTTCTGATGCTTGTGGGAAGGCTGGAATTGTTCACAGTACTCGTGCTGTTTTCTCCGGCATTCTGGAAGAAGTAACCTAGTTCCTGGAGAATTCAACAGGCGTTTTTCCCAGGTGGGTGCGCAGCCAATAGTGGAATTTATGCAGTCCGCCGCCGAAGAACATCATCGGGCAGAATCCATACACATAGTCAAGTTTCTTCTCTTTCGAAAGTTGCACACCTTTTTCTGAATATGCGCCATCACCTACACCCTGGTTCATCCATACACGCTTGATGCCTGTGCCTTCACATTCTGAAATAATATGTTGCGCACGCTCCGGATTAACAGCCAGGATCAGGCTTTCCACAGAGGGCGGTAACTCTTTGACACTTGCATATATCGTCATGCCGTCGATCTCTGCATGTTTAGGGTTCACCGGGTAAACGGTATATCCTTTCTTTTTCAGCTCCTTGATAAGGGCCATGCCCCAGTTTCCTTTTTTTGGGGAGACGCCTGCGATAGCTATTTCTTTGCTGTCGAGAAATGCATCTATTGTCTTGTTCATATCAGTCAGATTATTAGTTTTAACGATTATCTGCAAGATAAAACAGAAAACCATATCAGGCAATAGTGCGCTTTATGTATAGGTGAAATTTCGGTGAGTTGTAAACCGGACAATGAATTTGCCCAGATAGAATAATCGACGCTTATCAATTTGGGATCGGAACACCATGGTGAAAAGTTGTCCTGGAAGGAAAACAGCTAGGCCAAACATTAATCCACTTCACCAAGTCCTTCCCGGATCAGGACAGGCTGGTCTGTGGTACAATCGAGTACGGTTGAGGGGACGATTCCACCATAGCCACCATCGATGACCAGGTCCACCTGGTCCTTGTATGTTTCATGAATGATCTCGGGATCGGTATTGTATTCCAGAATTTCATCGTCTTCCTTCAGGGATGTAGTGAGGATCGGTCTGCCGAGTTGTCTGACGATTTCCAGGATGATATTGTTGTCGGGGATCCTGATGCCAACGGTTTTCTTATTCTTCTTCAGGATTTTCGGAACATTGCTGCTCGCATTCAGGATAAAAGTGTAAGGACCCGGCAGATAGGATTTCATCAGTTTGAAGGTATCGTTGTCGACCTGCCTGGCATAATCTGAAAGGTGACTCAGGTCAGAACAAATAAATGAAAAATCGGCTTTATCCGGCTTGATTCCCTTGATTCGCGCCACCCGCTCCACGGCCCGGCTCTTGGTAATATCACATCCTATCCCATAAACGGTATCCGTAGGATAGATGATCACACCCCCCTTTTCCAGGAGGTCCACCACCTCACGGACCACATTCGGATCCGGATTTCTTTCATATAGTTTTACGATCATACGTTGTTGACAATCCTTCTTTTTTCAATTTGCGCTGCACCTGATCTTTACCCTTGCCCGGGGCGCAGCTAAAATAGTTCATTTTTTGAACTAAACGCGGCGCTTTTTTCATGCACAGCTATTTATTTACTAATTTGAGCTTTAATTGAATGCAAAGATCATGCAAATCATCAAGTGCAACGGTTTTATATTGCGTCCATGGCGGCTGGAAGATGCAGAAAGTCTTGCCAGGCATGCAAACAATGAAAAAATTGCCATGAACCTGCGAGACGGGTTTCCACATCCATACACCCTGCAGGACGCAAAAGACTGGATCAACATGGTGGTCAACAACAAGAAAGACCTGGTCTATGCAATTGAAATAAGTGGAGAGGCCTGTGGAGGAATTGGGTTGCATGGTAGTAAGGATGTCTACAGGTACAACGCAGAGATCGGTTACTGGCTTTCAGAACAACACTGGGGGAAAGGGGTGGTCACCGAGGCAGTGGCGCGGCTTGTAAAGCATGGTTTTGGGCACTATTCATGGACCAGGATCTTTGCGGGGGTATTCAGCAACAATCCTGCTTCCATGAAGGTATTGGAGAAATGCGGTTTTCGCCGGGAAGCAGTATTTAAAAAGTCAGTAAAGAAGCGTGGGATATACCTCGATGAACAGGTGTATTCGATCTTGAAGGAGGACTGGGAGCAACAAAAATCCGGGAGCAGACCCTGAATATCAACTCCATCTGAAATCTTCATTTCCGGCAGTGTCGTTCCTCGAAGGGTTTTCACGGTTCCCGAACTCCCGCGAGCCTGCTTCGTTCCCGCCTTGCTTCCTGGGGGCTTTCGCGTGCGCATTGTCTTTCCTGGGGGCTTCCGCGTGCGCACTGTCTTTACTGACGCCGTCTTTCGTCTTAGCCTCCTCGCTCGTTCCGGCTTCACTTTTCCCGTCTTCCTGCGTATCGATTTCGTTCGCATCTTCTTCCATGGCTGCGGCCTCTTCTTCCAGCTCCCAGCTGGGTTTTTCAGGCTCCGGACCCCGGTCGCGATACAATAATGCCAACGCCACACCTACGATGGCGCCGCTGAGGTGCCCTTCCCAGGAGACCTCGTAATCGAATGGCAGAAGTCCCCAGATCAGGCTGCCATAGAGAAAGACCACCAGCAGGGAAATGGCCATCAGGTGACGGACCTTGCGGATGACGCCACTCAGAAATAGGAAAGCTGCGAGCCCGTAAATGATCCCGCTGGCTCCGATGTGGTAAGCTTCCCTGCCGATGAACCACAGGATGATCCCGCCCAGAAGGTAAATGATCAGGAAGATCGTGAACGAGATGCCACGGTAAAAATAAAAGAGTGCGAAGGTCAGCAAAAATACCGGCACCGAGTTGTCGAACAGGTGTTTCCAGTCGCCATGGATCAGCGGAGAGAAGAGAATCCCCTGCAGTCCACTCAGCTGACGGGGCATCACACCTGCCGTATGAAAATCCAGCTCCATCGCGATCTCGAAGAACTTCACCAACC
>CAZOXI010000302.1:0-4893 GCA_964583445.1 uncultured Bacteroidaceae bacterium
CGTGAGGTTGAAACCCGTACAATTTGTTCTTAAAATACGCGACAACACGATATGTCTGAAAAAATCTGTACCTTAAATGTCGAAAAATCTGTTAAGCACATACCAAATTCAAATCCATATAACGCAGAAACATGAAACGAAGAAACTTCCTCAATGCAGCCATGCTGACGGGTATCGGCGGACTCACCCTGCCGGCATCAGCAGCCCTCCCCCATCTACATGAACGCACACAAACTAAATTTTCAGGATCCAATACTCCGGGTCCGGGTAAAAAGATCAAACCCCGCATCTGCCTGAACGCCTTTTCCTTCAACAGGCAGTTACGCAGCGGCGACGTGAGCCTGGATGAAATGTTCCGCTTTGCTGCAGCAACCGGATTTGAAGGAATTGACCTCACGGCATACTACATCCCGGAGTACCCTGAAGTCCCCAGTGACAAAATTCTGTTCAATATTAAAAAAATGGCGTTTCGTTATGGATTGGGAATTACAGGGACCGGTGTCCGAAATGACTTTACCCTTCCTGATGCCGCCGAAAGGGCGGAGCAGGTGCAACTGGTAAAGAACTGGATCATCGCTGCTTCGAAAATGGGTGCCCCGCATGTCAGGGTTTTTGACGGGAAATATTCCGGTGATGAATATGCACGTGCGGAAGTAAAATCCTGGATCATTGAAGGGTTTAAGGAGTGTGCTGATTTTGGCGCCGAACACGGCGTAATGGTGGCGTACCAGAACCACGATGACTACATTGTGTACACTCCTGAAATCATCGAGATCGTGGAAGCAGTTCCCTCTGAATGGTTCGGACTGATGCTGGACATCGGAAGCTTGCCCGTGAAAGATCCCTATATAGAGATCGAAAAACTCATTCCATATGCCATTACCTGGCAGGTAAAGGAAAATGTTAAGACCGGTAACGGATCCAGGCCCACCGATTTTAAGAGATTGATGGAGATCGTGGACCAATCGGGCTACCAGGGATATTTTCCAATAGAGACCCTTGGAGAAGGAGATCCCTTTGAAAAGGTACAGCGGCTTTACAGCCAGGTGGAAGCACAGATGGGGTAAAAGTATTTTCGCAGGGGAATGGACCACATATGCACTAACAGTAAAACTTAGCCATGGCATTTATGGTAACTGTTTTTAAGGATTATCACAGGTAAAATTCAACCGGTCATGAAGATTTCATACGAACATATGAAGCAGGTATTATTCGATCTCTTCCTGCAAAAAGGATTTACGGAAGGTAAAGCCAGGTTATTATCAGGCGTGTTTTCAGAAAATACCCTGTCAGGAGTAAATTCACACGGGATCAATCGTGTGCCTATGTTTATAGAATACCTGGAAAAAGGTGTCGTTCAGATGGATGCTGAAGCTGAAAAAACAGCAACATTTGGCAGCATCGAACGCTGGGACGGTCATCGTGGTCCCGGCATTGTGAATGCAACAAAATGCACGAACAGAGCAGTTGAACTGGCAAAAGCGCATGGCATGGGGTTGGTGGCCTTACGGAACACGAATCACTGGATGAGAGGCGGCACCTATGGATTACAGGCAGCAGACGCAGGTTGTATTGCACTGTTTTTTACCAATACACAGCCCAACATGCCTCCCTGGGGCGGAAAAGAGAGCCGTACCGGCAATAATCCGCTGATTGTCTCCATTCCGAGGGAGCAGGGCCACGTGCTATTGGATATGGCACTGTCGCAATTTGCATTCGGAAAAATCCATAATTACAAGCTCAAAGGAGAACAACTGCCATTCCCGGGTGGCTGGGACGACAACAATGAACTTTCTTCAGATCCGGAAAAAATCCTGCCTAACGAGCGCGGATTGCCCATCGGCTATTGGAAAGGATCCGCCCTCTCCATGGTATTGGACATGCTGGCCACATTGCTTTCTGCTGGTGACTCCACTTTCAGAATAGGTCAGCATGGATATGAAACCGGGATCTCACAAGTGTTCCTTTGTATATATCCGGAAATCTTCAGTGATACAGATCTGCAACAAAAACTCCTGGATGAAATCATTGATTATACACATGACGTCGAGCCGATGTCACCCGGGGAGCGCACCTATTTTCCCGGAGAGAAAAGCGCAATGACCAGATCCAGGAATCTGAAGGAGGGCATTCCTGTTGATGAGGGTATCTGGAAAACCTTACTGGGTGTATAGGAAAGAATGGGAAGTCGTGATCCACTTGGTTACCTGATCCTTGTCAAGAATCTTGCTGTTTCAAAAACTTAGGATGCTTCCTTACGCATTAATGGTCCAGAGAAGGGGTTTTACTTTCTAAAACAATGCCAATTATTTAATATATTTGTGATGAATGAACGACAAGATTGAAAATATTGATAAAATTGTCCGACATTGGTTAGACTCAGCAGATAATAACCAAAAAACAATGTCAAATTTAGTCGATTCAAAAGATTATAGCTGGGCATTGTTTTTAGGTCACTTAGTTATTGAGAAAACATTAAAAGCATTATATGTAAAACGACTTCAGAAACATGCGATTTTTTCTCATGATTTGTTGAGATTAGCGAGACATATTGACCTGGAAATTGGCGAAGAATTTGAAGAATGGCTTGACAAAATAACAACTTTTAACCTGAATGCCAGGTATGATAACTATAAGCAAGATTTTTATCAACTGTGCACGAAAGATTTTGCAGATATATGGTTAGAAAGAATTGAAATAATAAGACTATGGTTAAGAAATCAGTTATAGATACAGCGTCAAGATACGTCAGGCAATTGCCAACAGAATTAGATGTAAAAAAGGCTTATTTATTTGGTTCTTGTGCAAAAGGATTAGATAATGAGGATAGTGATATAGATATAGCCGTTGTCATTGGCAATATGACTGATTTCTTTGCTACACAGATGCAGCTAATGAGAATAAGACGAAAAATTGACTTAAGAATTGAACCGCATCCAATCGAAGAATCTGACTTTACAAATATAAACCCTTTCGCATTTGAAATTCAAAAAACAGGAATTGAATTAAGAATAAAGTAGGGATTGCCCATACCGGGCGCACCCAAAAAAAACCCCTCGGATAACATCGCATCCGAAGGGTTCTCATTTTAAAAATTACTATAAGGGAATCCTGTTATTTGTCCAATCCAAAGGCCACGTAAAGTTTACCGGGATAATCCTCGTAGGTTCCTTCCATCAATACGCCTCCATTCGTTTTTTCCAGGATCTTTTCCAGCTCTTTTACACTGTTGACCTCCTGGTTGTTGACAGCGGTGATAATGAAGCCAGGTTTGAGCTGTGTCTGGCTCTTCAGAATACCCGATGAAAGGGATTCAATTTTCACGCCGCCTTCGATACCAAGTTTTTCAGCCTCAGCACGGGAAAGGTCTTTAAACGAAGCTCCCAGCTGATCCATAACCTCCATTTCATTGCTTGTAAGAATTTCTTTCGTCCCTTTCCTGTTGGCGAGTTCCACATCGAACTTCATTTCCCTGCCATTACGGTCGACAACTATGTTCACTTCATCACCCGGACGGTGAATACCTACCTGCTCCAATAAATCAGCTGTATTGTCGACTTCAACCCCGTTGATGGAGGTGATCACATCGCCTTCTTTCAGCCCGGCATCAGCTGCTGCACTGCTTTCCATGAGGCTGTCGACATACACGCCTTCAGCGGTCTTTAATTTCTCAGCATCAACAAGATCGCCGTTGATATCGCGGATCATGATACCGAGATAGCCACGCTGAACCATGCCATACTGCAAGAGGTCAGCCACAACTTTATTCACAATGCTCACGGGAATGGCAAATCCATATCCTGCATAGGATCCTGTCGGACTGGCAATGGCGGTATTGATGCCAATCAGTTCCCCGTTCAGGTTCACAAGTGCGCCACCACTATTGCCCGGATTGATCGCCGCATCGGTCTGAATAAACGCTTCAATAGCAGACTGGTCATTAATGATATTAATGTTCCTTCCCTTGGCACTGACTATACCCGCGGTGACTGTTGCATCCAGGTTGAATGGATTGCCAATGGCAAGGACCCACTCTCCCACTTCAACATTTTCAGGGTTACCAATGGGAATTGCTGGCAGGTCATCTGATTTGATCTGCAATACAGCAATGTCCGTGGAAGGATCCGTTCCAACCACTTTGGCCTTGTAAACTTCATTGTTGTGCAATGTGACATCAATTTCCGAAGCCTGGTCAATCACATGATTGTTGGTAACGATGTATCCATCTTCACTGATAATCACTCCGGACCCGGTACCCTTTTGTTCAAACTTTTTGGGTGCGGGCCTTTGGGGCGCATCGCCTTCCGGTTTCCCGTAGAAATGCCTGAAAAATTCTTCCAAAGGGTTTCCCCGATCGAAAGAATAGGGCATGCCACCGGAGACCTCGCGGGTGCTCGTGATGTGCACTACACTACTCATCACATCTTTAGATACACCTGTAAAATCCAGTGGCACCAGCTTGCCGTCTTCCTTCACTGAATACACAGCACGATGGGCAGGTACCAGGTTCTCATTGTTTCCGATTACCACTTCCGGACGCTCATTCAAACCAAATATCATAAATGCTCCAATGGTGAGAACGCTTCCAAGAATAGATGGTATCAAAATATTCAAAAACTTTTTCATTTTATATTCCTCCTCTTTAATATTAAGTAAGATTGGTTTTCAGATTGTAATTTTTTTCTTTCACATTATCCTTTTACTAACCGATCAAATTTAATACCAGCAAGAGGTTCAAATTCAATCTACAGGGTTAAAAAATCTTAATGAGTTGTTAAGAAAAGATAAAATTGACGTGACTGGATATACTAAATCATTCTCATCCGGCAAATGCACGTGTATTGTGGTCCCCAGAATTGAGAAATAATTCTACAATCTTCCTGGTTTCGAGCG
>CAZOXI010000303.1:0-4890 GCA_964583445.1 uncultured Bacteroidaceae bacterium
AAGTGACCTGGAATTGATATGGTATAAAGCATACGGAAATTGTTGTCTTTTTCGAAATGAGCTGATCAGAATGTAATAAATAGCTGATAAGAGAAAAAAATATTTCCGGTACGAAAGATCGTAATTAACACTATTACAGATAGATATGATTGTTGCGATTCTTAAACAGATACGGGCCTCCGTATACCATTCAATCTCCTGTCAAAATGTAATTTAGAATATATCTGAATAATCGACTTCCCCTGTTCATCCCGTACTCTGTGCTTTTCCCGTCGGGTACATAATTTATTTCTTTCGTTCCATGATGAAATATTGCAATTATTCTTCTATCTGTCTCATATTGAATTGAATATAACCAAGAAATATAAACATATTTGTTTATAATTATGTTTATTAATGGCTGGCAAGGTACATTGGAGAAGAAAAGAAATGGCCGGTTTGGTGGTTGATCTCAACAGGATCACAGTGATGTAAATGACAAAAAACACACTCCAATACCCCATAAAATCTGGATTTTTCACCGTGGTTTTTTTTGTTATTCAATTTTTTCTTTAGTTTTGACACTGAGAGTCAATCTTGATTTGTTTTATATATTAACCTAAACTTTTATCTATGAAAAGAAATGTTTTCTTAACCTTTCTTCTTTTTGTGTTTGTGGGATTTAATCTCCACGCACAAGGATTCGAGGTGACGGGTAAAGTGACATCAGCAGATGATGGCTCAGCCCTTCCCGGAGTATCAGTTGTGGTACAAGGTACGACAATTGGTGCAGTAACTAATTTTGATGGTGAATATGCAATCACAGTGCCAGAGGATGCTGAAAGACTTATGTTCAGCTTCGTTGGTATGGCCACCCAGGTCGTTCCGATTGAGGGACAGACTGTGATCAACGTTTCACTGGAATCCACTTCTCTGGATTTGGACGAAGTGGTTGTAACTGCTTTGGGTATATCCAGGGAGAAAAAATCTCTTGGATATGCTGTACAGGAGGTAGGTGGTGATGAGATCAGTACAGCTCCTGAGACGAACTTCACTGCTTCTCTGTCCGGTAAAGTTGCCGGTGTACAGATTAAAGCCCAGAACACCATGGGCGGTGCAGCCAACGTTTTGATTAGGGGAAATGCATCGATCACCGGAAACAACCAGCCATTGTATGTTATTGACGGTGTTCCGGTTGATAACAGTAACTTCAGTTCGAACGAGGATGGATGGGGCGGTTATGACTATGGAAACCTAGCCATGGACATCAATCCATCCGATGTTGCATCAGTTTCCGTATTGAAGGGAGCAGCTGCATCTGCACTTTACGGAAACCGTGCTTCTAACGGTGTAATTCTGGTAACTACCAAGAAAGGTTCCGGAAGGCAGGGAATTGGTGTTAATGTGACTTCAAACTTCCAGGTGGGAAGTATTGATAAAACGACGCTGCCATTGCATCAGTATGAATATGGTGCAGGTTATGGACCCTATTATGAGGATGCCACAGGGTATTTCTTCGAGGGAGATGTAGATGGTGACGGTACACCTGATCTGATCACTCCGACTTCTGAAGATGCTTCATGGGGTGCAAAATTTGACCCCGACCTGATGGTGGTGCATTGGGATGCACTTGACCCTGCTGCACCAAACTACGGTGAGAAACGCCCGTGGGTTGCTCCCCCAGAAGGAAGCAGAATGCCTTCGTTCTTCGAAAACAGTACCATGTGGACGAACAACATCGAATTTGAAGGAGCCAACAAAGACGGACAATTCAGACTTTCCTATACCAATATGGATCAAAAGGGAATTCTTCCGAACAGCTCAGTGAAGAAGAATACCGTGAACTTTTCCGGAACATATAAGCTTACCAAAAAATTTAAGGTAAGTGCTAATGTGAACTATATTAATCAGAACACAGTTGGCCGGTATGGAACTGGTTACGATGCTGGGAACCCGATTCAGTCTTTCGGACAGTGGTTCCAAACCAATGTTAACTTTGACCGTCTAAAAGACTATAAGTCTCCATACGACGGTCACCAGTATACATGGAACTACGCTTACTGGACACCTGACAGCCATCGTCCGATCTATTTCGATAACCCTTACTGGGTGCGTTACGAAAACTTCCAGGACGACCAAAGGAACAGGGTGCTTGGTTATGCTACTGCAGAATATGATTTCACCGATTGGTTGACACTCTCATTCCGGTCTTCCATTGATTTCTATCAGGACATCCAGAATGAGCGAATTGCTATTGGAAGTAACGCACAGTCACAATTCGCTAACTTTAACCGTAATTTCAAGGAGTCCAATACAGATTTGATCCTTCGGTTTGTAAAAAGCGTGGATGACCTTTCATTCAACGGACTTGTTGGTGCAAACTACAGGTCACAAACCATGCAACGGCTACAGGCGAACACTGTGGGCGGATTGCTGATCCCGGATTTTTATACGGTAAGTAATTCTGCGTCACCGGTTAATGCATCTGAAGCCCTGATAGAGTTGACCGAGAGGAGTCTTTTTGCAAACCTTTCAGTTGGGTACAAAGACATGATTTACCTGGAAGGAACCGGAAGGGTTGACCAGTCATCCTCACTGAAACCTGCAGAGGATCCTTCTGACTATACCTTCTTTTATCCTTCTGTTGCTCTCTCAGTATTGCTTGACAGAATTGGTGGATTGCAGGATCTGACATGGCTGGATTATGCCAAAGTACGTGCCAACTATGCAAATGTTGGTGCTGGTACTGGTGCATACAGAAAGGTAAATACGTATGATCAGCGAGCAAACTGGGGTTCCCTCGGTATGTTCTCACGCCCAGCTACTTTGCAGAATCCAGACCTTCTTCCTGAAAATACAAGAAGTGTCGAATTAGGCTTGGAAACATTTATGTTCAAGAACCGATTTGGTTTTGATGTCGCTGTATATCAGACGAATTCTTTCAACCAGATTTTCGATGTGCCGATATCCAATGCCTCCGGATATAACAGGATGTATGTAAATGGCGGTGAGATTGAGAATAAAGGTCTTGAATTGGCCTTATATTCAACTCCGGTGCAAACGAGTAATTTTAGCTGGAGTCTGAATGTGAACTGGTATGCAAATCGCAACACCGTAATCTCGCTTGCAGAAGGTGTTCCCACACTTCAGCTGATGTCAGCCTGGGATGTGAAGGTCAATGCCGAAGCCGGTGAACCCTATGGAACAATCAAAGGTACTGATTATGTGTACACTGATGGCCAGATCACTGTTGATGAAGACGGATATCTGTTGATCGGAGATGATCCGCTTGCTGTACTTGGAAACATTCAGCCCGATTGGAATGCTGGTATTACCAATGTCTTTACTTTTGGCAATGTTGCAATCAATGCACTTATTGATATTCAGAAAGGTGGAGACATTTACTCTGTGAATTCAAAGTATGGATATGCAACAGGTGTATATGCTGAAACTGCCGGTTTGAATGACAAAGGCAATCCTAAACGTGATCCCGTTTCTGAAGGCGGTGGCATGAGTTTTGGCGGTGTATATGAAGACGGAACCCCCAATGACACTTACGTGTATGCAAACC
Source organism: uncultured Bacteroidaceae bacterium (assembly GCA_964583445.1). GTDB lineage: Bacteria > Bacteroidota > Bacteroidia > Bacteroidales > M55B112. Next base: position 3,551 of record CAZOXI010000303.1, read on the forward strand.
AGTGGGGAGGATACTGGTATTATGGGTGGTCACCTACAGCCAGGTACCTTTACGATGCCTCGTATGTAAAACTGCGTGAATTATCAATAAGCTATTCACTTCCAAAATCGGCACTTGGTGATTCATTTATTCGTGGCGCTGACATAGCTCTGGTAGGAAGGAATCTCTGGATTATTCATAAGAATGCACCTACCTTTGATCCGGAGGCGATTCTTACCTCAGGGAACCTGCAGGGAATTGAGCAGGGAGCTTATCCGACTGTGCGTACACTAGGGTTGAACCTGAAACTTAACTTCTAAAACGGATAAATATTGAAGATTATGAAAAATATAAAAATTTATGTATTGTTTCTCGCGCTGATATCTGTGGTATCTGCCTGCGAACTTGCGGATAACATTGATCCGAAGTCAGCGCGTGAAGTAGAGCCAGGCTCTCTGCTTACGAGTGCTGAGGAAACATTTGTCTACACATTGGATGAGCTCAGCATGAACGTGAATATCTCTCGTTTCCTGGTGCAATATGCTTCGCAGACTGCATATACACAGGAATCCCGTTACAATTTTGCCGACAGGCAGATTCCGGATACCTATTGGAATAGTATGTACAGGTCTTGTTTGATCGATCTCAAAGATGCCAAGGAACTGTTGCTTGCAACAGATCTTGACCCTGCTGCAAATGCGGTCCGAGATAACAAGGTAAGAATAATTAATATTCTTGAATGTTATGTAATGCATTCACTTGTGGACTATTTTGGCAATGTCCCTTATACTGAGGCACTCATGGGTATGGAAGACATGCAGCCTGTCTACGATGATGCAGAAGAAATATATATTGACTTGCTGGACCGGTTATCTGATGAGATCAGCACACTCGATTCCGATGTAGCTGCCTGGGGTGCCGAAGACATCATTTTTGGAGGTGATGTAGATATGTGGCGTAAAGCTGCCGCTTCACTTAAACTGCGAATGGCAATGAGACTCGCTGATGTTGATGCCGCCACTGCCCAGACCTATGCGGAAGAAGCAATTGATGAAGGTCTGTTGGAAAGCGGGGAGGCAATGACCCTTGAATGGCTCGGACAAGATCCTTATGTCAATACCTATTACCGGCGGTTTGAAATTGATGGACGTACGGACTATGCTCCATCAAAGACTATTATCGACAAGATGCTTGGACTTGGCGACCCGAGAATGTCTGCCTATTTTACACAGGTAGACACATCTGGAGATGGTGATTTTGTATACTGGGGACTCCAGTATGGTTTAACTGCCAATGTAAACGTGAAATCATACAGTTCCTTTGCTGATGTGATGTTTGAGCCAGACTACCCATCAGTATTG
>CAZOXI010000304.1:0-477 GCA_964583445.1 uncultured Bacteroidaceae bacterium
TGATCGATCGCTGCCGGCTCCAGTGCAAAATCGTATACCACCATCAGCACCGCGGCAACCAGTACCCTGAAATACCGCTGTTCAAAGAACCGCGAGGTGATCACCAGGCTGGCATAGACCAGCATCAGCCAGTTGATACCAATGATCAGTGGCGTATGAAACAGCTGTGGGCCCAAAGTCGGCCCGTATTCGTAACTGCCGAAAATCAACCCGGTATTCACCCCCGCGATCTCTACGATGAAACCGGCGCTGTAGATCACCAATGCCTTCCACGCAAACCGTATATCCAGCCTGCCATGATAAATCAGGAGCAGCATTACATTCAGCAGCAGGTTCAGCGGGACCAATGCCTTGAACAACTCGCGCGTCTGCGGAATGATCATTCCGGCTACCCCTACACTGTAAAAGATCACCAGCCAGGGGGCCAGGTTGTAGTTGCGTATCCTGTTAAATATGTCCTTCATACTTCGTTATAGT
>CAZOXI010000304.1:487-4862 GCA_964583445.1 uncultured Bacteroidaceae bacterium
TTAGCTTCGCTGAGCGCATCGCCAGGGCGATTTTCGGTTCATATCCGTTTGTCATTAAACAACTTTATGCTCTGTGTCCAATAATAAAAGGGGTCATTTGTATCTGCATAATCATTCCATTTAACCGGATAATCACAGTATTGTTTCGAGTACCGCATCACCAGCAGCTGGATAATGCCTAACCATATTTCTTATCAATCAGTCCGTCGACAATTTTTGCTGAAGCCAGGCAGAGGGGAATTCCTCCACCGGGATGTACGCTGCCACCGACAAAATAGAGCCCGGGGAAATCCTTCCTGTGGTTGGGATGACGGCTGAATGCCGCCATGCTGCTGTTGCTGCTGTTCCCATACAAACTTCCCCTGAAGGAGAATGTTTCCTCCTCAATATTCCGTGGATCGCGCACGGTTTCATGAAGAATATGTGGTGCCACGTCCGTCTTCAGGATCCGGCTGATCTTGGCGATGATGTTTTCCCGCACCTCAACAATCGCTGCGTCCCAGTCCTGACCGGTATTCTCCGGGACATTGATCATCACGAACCAGTTTTCTCCTCCCTCCGGCGCATCCTTATCCACGATCTTTGAGCTGATGAACAGGTAGGTGGTCGGATCATCGGCAACTGTCTTGGTGTCAAAAAGGTGCCTGAACTCTTCCCTGTAATCCTTGCTGAAAAAAAGGTTGTGCAGCTCCAGCTCAGGGAACTGCCGGTCCATGGCCCAGTAAAAGATCATCGCCGAGGTGGACCGTTCCGGTTTAAAATACTTCTCCGGGAAGGACACATCAGGCAACAGGTCCCTGTACAGGTAGTAGATATCCACATCGCTGACAACCAGGTCGGCACTGTGGGATGCACCGTTCACCTGCACGCCGCGGATCTGTTTGTCATGGTGCACGACCCGCTCCACCGGGGTGTTGAATGCAAATGTTACCCCGACACGTTCTGCAAGGTGCTGCAACTCAACCGCCAGGGTATGCATGCCCTTTTCCGGAAAATAGGCTCCCAAATTGTGCTCCAGGTGGGAGATCACATTCAGGGTACCGGGAGCTTTGTAGGGATTACTGCCATTATAGGTAGCGTACCTGTCGAAGAGCTGCACCAGGTGATCTGACCTGAACCTGCGCCTGTTGGCTCCATGCATGGTGGACAATACTTCCAGCCTGTAGATTTGCAGTGCCGAACGCAGGAATTGCTTCGAGACAAACGTCCGTGGTGAGCTGAAATCCCCAAAAATAAACACATCCTGCGTCAGGTTGTACATGCGACGGGCCTTCTTCAAAAAACGCCGGATACGGCCAGGATGTTCCCCGGTCTTTTCCTCCGCCTCCTTCACAAACGCTTCCGGATCCCCATAGGCATTCAGCACCAGCCCGTCTTCGTAAAAATATTTCGTGATCACCTCCAGCCGGGTGTAGCGCACCGAAACCTTCATCTCCTCTTTGGCAAGCAGGTACAATTCTTCCATCAGCTCGGGGAGGGTGAACAACGAAGGCCCGGCATCCCATCGGTAATCCTTCCAGCGAATTTCTCCCATTTTTCCCCCGGGTGCCCCGGATTGCTCGTAAACAGTGACTTCATGTCCCTTTACAGCCATCCTGATCGCCGTGGCAAGTCCGCCGATTCCGGCACCTATGACAGAAATTTTCATTTTCATTACACCAAGATAAACAATTTGTGAAAATTATTGTTTAACTTTTGCTTTCAATTACTGAACAAAAATTTAACGAAACCAAAGTGGAACGTAAAGCCCTCATTGTCGGAACAGGATTAGGCGGATTGACAACTGCCATGCGACTGGCCCACGCCGGTTACAAGGTTGAAATGGTGGAGAAGTACCACCAGGCCGGCGGAAGACTGAACCAGCTGAAAAAGGATGGATTTACCTGGGACCTGGGACCTTCCTTCTTCAGCATGACCTACGAATTTGATAACTTTTTCAAAGATATCGGTATCAAGGCCCCGTTTGAATTCGTGGAACTGGATCCCCTCTATACGGTCAACATCCGAAACGATGAACGGAAGTATACCATTTACAAGGACCTCGACAGGCTGGCGGAAGAATTCAAAGAGATTGAGCCGGATTTTAAGAAGAATATGGAAAAACTGCTGCATTCGGCAGGACAATTCTTTCACTCCACCGAGGAGCTGGTGATCAAGAAGAATTACAACAGCATGATGCAGTACCTGCTTACCCTGGCCAGGGTGCCTGTGCACCATGCCCCGAAAATGATCCGGACTGTCTGGAAAGAACTGGACCGGCATTTTACCTCCGAGCAGGTCAAACAGATCTTTTCCCTGGTGGCATTCTTTTTAGGAGCCACACCGTACGACACGCCTGCCATATATACGCTCCTGACCTATACCGAACTGGTGCACGATGGCTACCACAATGTACGGGGTGGCATGTATAAGATCGTGGAAGGATTGCTGGAGGAGATGGAGAAAATGAATATTACCGTACATTATAATACAGAAATTACAGGATATGAACAGAACAACGGACAGGTATCAGCACTTGTTGATGCTGAAGGTAAGAAGTGGACAGCCGACACGTATGTTATCAACAGTGATGCAGCCTCATTCAGGCACTACATCTTCGACCGGCCCAAATACACGGAAGAGAAGCTGGATAAAATGAAATGGACCCTGGCTCCCTTTACCATGTACCTGGGAGTAAAAGGAAAGATCGACAACCTCGAACACCACAATTATTTCCTGGGAGACAACTTCGAGGAGTATGCCAACAAGATTTTCAAAAACAGTGTCAATCTTGATAAACCCTATTATTATGTGAATGTCAACTCCAAGTTCAACGAGAAGATGGCACCCAAAGGGCATGAGAACCTGTTTATCCTCTGCCCGGTGCCCGATTTGCGGAACAAACCCGACTGGAGCGACCGGGAGAAGCTTGCCGATGATATCATGACCGATCTGTCGGAGCGGACAGGGTTCGACATCAAAGGAAACCTGGTCACCAGTACCATCTATGACCCGGTCGACTGGCGGGATGCATTCAACCTGTACAAAGGCAGCGGTCTCGGACTGGCACATGACCTGAACCAGATCGGGTATTACAGGCCGAAGAACAACGACGAGATATTCGGCAATGTTTATTACGTGGGCGCTTCGACCCTGCCGGGAACGGGGTTGCCTATGACCGTAATAAGTTCTAAACTTGTAACAGATAGAATCAAGAAGGAACATGGACCTGTACACGCATAATTCACTGCACCTCAGCAAGCTGACCACGAAAAACTACAGTACCTCCTTCTCACTGGGGGTGCGCCTGCTGCAAAAAGAATACCGGTTGCCGATCTACGCGGTCTACGGATTCGTAAGGGTGGCGGATGAGATCGTCGACACCTTCCATGACCAGGACAAGGAACGCAAGCTGGCTGAATTCCGCCGCGACACCTACCAGGCGATCGTGGACGGGATGAGTACCAATCCAATATTGCACAGTTTCCAGTGGGTGGTGAATGAATACAATATCGACCACCAGCTGATCGAGGCCTTCCTGGAAAGCATGGAGATGGATCTGACACAAAAGGAATATACCCCGGAGGAATTTCAGAAATACGTATACGGCTCTGCCGAGGTGGTGGGGCTGATGTGCCTGCGGGTGTTCTACAAAGACCAGGACGATGCGTACAATGCACTGATCCAGCCTGCACGCAAGCTGGGCGAAGCTTTTCAGAAGATCAATTTTTTGCGTGACATTCAATCGGATTACGAGGAACGCGGAAGATTTTACTTCCCGGGGGTGGACATGCACAGCTTCAACAATGACACCAAAAAGATCATCGAGGATGATATCAAAAAAGATTTTGACGAGGCCTACGAAGGGGTGAAGCAACTCAACCGTGCTTCAAAACTTGGTGTGCTCGTGTCCTATACCTATTACCTGAAATTGTTTGAGAAGATCCGGAAAACCGATGCCTCAAATATTTTCCAAAAGCGCTACCGGATCCCGAATTTCCGCAAGATACTGATCCTGGTCCGCTGTGCTATTGAAGTGAGACTGGGGTTGAAGTAAACAATTTCAGGGAGATTGGATCGTGCAATGGCAGGGAGGAGCATCCTCCCCGGCACAGAAAAGAGGCCGGGACTCGAGATCATAGCATGAGGTGAACGACTTTGAAAAAATGGAAGGCGTAAATAAATGATTTAAAATAACCAGAGAAAAACGATCACAATACTCAGAAGATAATTAAAAATGGATTCGACCTGGACATACTTCCTGATCCTCGGACTTTCGCTCCTCTACCCGCTGGCGCAAAGTTTCGAGAAGCGCGTATTCATGTACCGGAAAATGAAATTCATCTTCCCCGGGATCTGGTTTTCGGGCACGCTGTTCATCATCTGGGATGTGTTC
>CAZOXI010000305.1:0-4853 GCA_964583445.1 uncultured Bacteroidaceae bacterium
TTGCCGTTCATCCCACGTATAATTTCACAACGCCGCATAACATTTTGAAGATCACTTCCAGGACGAATGTGGGTGGGGAGCATTGTGCCTCCAAATGTCATATATGGACCGAGGCAGACAGCGTATACAACAGGGAATTGTATCTGTTTGAATCGGATCTGCTGGACTGGGAGATCAATGCAACTGCCGGCATCACGGTTGACGGAGAGTTGCCACCGGGTTGGTTCAACTAGAAACGTTACCATGAAATAAATCAAATACTAAACAATTAATTAATTTTTATGATTATGAGAAGAATTAAATTTTGGATGTTAGGCATCTTCACCATTTCAGTACTGTTGGTTTCCTGTGGAGAAACTGTGGACGAGTCACTGGTGCTGGCAGAATATATGGAGTCTGCCAAAAGTCCGGTAGATGTAACCTCACTCAATAAGCTTATCACTGCCGAAGCATTGCAGCAGAAGGTTCTTGCCGGCAATCCCTACATTATCGATATCAGGGGAGAGGAATACAATACCCTTGGTCATATTGAAGGTGCAGTTCAGGTAGCCCCTACAAGTGTGATCGCCCATCTTGATGCGATGGATGTGACAGCATATGACGAAATCGTTATTGTATGTCTTACCGGACAGACAGCAGCCTATGTTTCCTCGCTGGCCAATATGGCTGGTTACGAGACTTATGACCTGTTGTTTGGAATGAGCGCATGGAACCCGGCTACTGCAGGTCCGTGGAATAACAAAGCAAAAAACACCTACGCTACACAATTGGAAACAACAGCAAACCCGAAGGGTGAAGAAGGCGCCATGCCAGTGTTGGAAACGGGATTTGAGGTTGGCGAAGATATTCTTGAAGCCAGGATCGCTGAAGTGAATGCTGCAGGTTTTGGTGCGGCTACTGTTACCGCTGCCGAAGTCTGGGGAAACCCGGATAACTACTACATTGTAAATTACTGGCCGGAGAACCAGTATGACCTTGGTCACATTCCGGGGGCCATCCAGTACACGCCCAACGCAAGTATGCTTACAACTGCCGACCTCAATACACTTCCCGCAGACAAAACCATAGTGGTTTACTGTTATACAGGTACGGGTAGTGCCTATCTCTCAGCCTACCTGAGGGTACTGGGTTATGATGCAAAATCACTGTTGTTTGGAATCAATGGCTTTGCTACTGACTGGGCGGCAGCGAACGACCTTACCAGCTGGGGTGAAGGTAAAATTTCTGATTATCCACTTGTTACAGAGTAAAAACAAGATATTTTTCTAAAAAAAGGAGGGGGCACAGTGCGGTAGCCTCCTTTTTTTTAGCGTTCAAATCAGCCTTGTATCTGCGTTACAATCTCAAGCTGTTCCTAATCAGCGGTTCCCAGAAGCAATGAAATCAACGATGAGCCAGAGCAGGTATGAGACCAGGAAGATGACCATACCATACATGGGTGCGATCATCGATACCTTTAGTCCACCAGCCATGATCGCCGGCGATACATCCATGGCCTGTTCGATGGCAGTAAATGCGGCATACAGCCCGATCATCTGGCCCAGTATGCCGGTAACGAGGGCGAAAAGTCCGATACTTTTAATATACCTGAGTCTTTTCCTTGCTTCATCGAGGTTTTTATAGTCTTTTCTGACGATAATCACCAGGTAGAACACTGCAATCACGAGTATAATAAAAAGTAAACCTGTCAGGATTCCCATAAATAATGGTCCACCCATTCTGAATAAATTTAACATAGCTATAAATTTAATAATTAATATGTTATAAAGGTACGCCCGGGCTGGCCTGAAATGCAAGGTCGAATCCGTATCAAAACCTGCATTTTATCGATATTTTAAAGACGGGTTTGTATCTGACGGATTTTTATACGAAATTTCTTTCATGAACCGGTATTTTAATATTGTTTTCTGGTCCATTATTGGGCTCCTGGCGTTCCTTCTTTTCGGGAGCAGATCGGGTAATTATATCCATGCATTTTACTTTTTAGCATTCTTTATGCCGGTTGTGATCATTACGGCATGGATATTCAGCAGCTACCTCGTACCCACCTACCTGCTCAAAAAGCAATATAGGAGGTTTTTCCTGTATACTTTCTATATCTTCGTGATCTCACTGGATATAGAATTCGTGCTTGTATTCCTGGCTTTTTTAGTGATGAGCATCTATGATTTCAGAAACATGAGCAACATTGTCGATAGTTATAAATGGATGCCTGTGGTCATGTATTTTATCGTGTTGCTTTATGGATTTATTACTGTTGTGACAGAGCTCATGCGCCACCAAAGTGTTGCCGGCAATATTCCTTCCGCGCACATCACGGTCCGATCGGAACGAAAGAACCGGCAGATCAACCTGGATGATATCCTGTTCCTTGAAAGTATGGCTGACTATGTTAAGATCATTCTTGATTCGGGAGAGATCGTGATCACCAGGGAGAAGATCAGTGCACTCCATGAACGGCTTACTGAAAAATTCCTGCGCATTCACAGGTCGTTTGTTGTGAACCGTGATCGCCTGGATGCCTATAACCGGGAGGAAGTCACTATCGGAAGCAAAGAGCTTCCGGTAAGCAGGACCTATAAGAAGGAATTTTTTTCAAAGATGAAACATTGATCATTTTCTATGTTTCCTGGTCCCCCTTGAAGCATTGGCAGCATGAATATTTCCACTACCCCAGGTAAGACCGGATTTACGTTCCCTGTAAGGTGAATTATTCATGCTCCAGCCTTTCGAATTTTTTGAGGATTTTTCAGTTTTGTCTGCGCCATCCGCAGTCAGCCCACTGCAACTTACTTTTTCCCGCTGTTGATAATTGCGGATAATCTCATCCATTCTCTTCCTGTGTTTTTTTCTTTTTATGAGTACCAATGGAAGATACACAATTAATAAAGCAATTAATCCTGCTCCCAGCATTAGGGAATAATTGGGAATACCCATGAGTAATGCCATCAAACCACCCAACAGGAGAAACCCAGTAACGAAACCTGAAATATAGATGTAGGTTTTCATGTAATTTATTTTCAATTGCTACCCCAAGTTACAAAAACCACCCACGACATCATAAAAAAATGTTAAAAGCCGTTCAGCTTTCTGATTATTTGCTTTTTCGGTGGTAAGTTGCCGTGTTAATTACCTTATAATCAGAATCTATGAAACGCTCATTTATTATCCTGTTCAATTTATTTGTCTGTATAGTACTTGTTGCCCAGGTCCCGCAGGGATTTAAATACCAGGCAGTTGCCAGGTCTTCATCCGGAGATGTCTTAAAGAATCAGCAACTGACACTGCGGATATCAGTGATGGATGGTGGGGAACAGATTTGGTCAGAAGATCACCCGGTCATGACCGGTGCCATGGGGCAATTTGATCTGATCATTGGTGATCCTTCTTCTGTATCCGGATCAGGCTCAGTAGGCTCCTTTGAAAATATTCCATGGAGTTCAGGGGATATTTCACTTGGTGTTGAAGTCGATGCCGGGGAAGGATTTGTGGATATGGGTACTGTGCCCATGTATGCTGTCCCATATGCACTATATGCCAGCGAGTCCGGCGGTGGTAACCAACAGTCACTTTCCCTTTCCGGCAACGAATTGTCTATATCAGGAGGGAACAGCGTAGATCTTTCCAATGTCATCATCAATGCACAATCATGGCAACTTGCTGGCGATACCATTTTTACATCTTCAGCCGTGGGGATCGGGACTGATGCTCCCAACAGCAGCCTTTTGGCGATCCAGTCACTTGATGCCCAGACCGACAAGCCTCTTTTCGAGGTCCGCAATGAACAGGGGAACCCGGTGTTTGCCGTATACAATGATGGAGTGATGGTGTTCGTGGATGAGGAAAAGAAGGGTGTCAAAGGAGGGTTTGCAGTAGGCGGTTACAACAAGGCATCTAAAGGTGTAACACAGGAGTATTTGCGGATCACTCCCGACAGTGTCAGAATCTATGTTCCGGATCATTCACTGCAAAAAGGAGTGAAAGGCGGATTTGCTGTAGGAGGTTACAACAAGGCGTCTAAAGGCCCCCTGCAGGACCTCCTTTATGTAACATCAGACAGTATCAGGATGTATGTTCCCGATAAGGAAAATGATCCGGGGTATGAGGGTTTACAGGGAGGATTTGCAGTGGAGACCTTTGACCCGGAAGCAGTTGAGCCACTTCCACGGGAATATATCATGGGTGTGAATCGTGGTATCACACGTTTTAATACTGCCAACAATGCAGAAGGATTCGCCATTGGCAGCCAGGGAGAGGGATGGGGATCCACTTATATGCAGGTGACACCGGTGAATACATTCGTTGGATTTGAAAGTGGTGCCAATACCCGGTATGACCCGAATGCATGGGATGCCAACCAGGGATCAAGGAATGTATTCCTGGGGTACCAGGCCGGACTGAATAACAGGTACGGACATCATAATGTTTTTATGGGATACCAGGCCGGACAGAGTATTGCAGGCGACAGCCTGGATGATTACAGTAATTCTTACAACATCCTTATTGGTCCCGGGGCAGGCCGGGATCTTGAATATTCCTATTCCAATCTGTTTATTGGCAACAGTGCGGGCCGGCAGATGATCACAGGTGAAGGGAACATCATGCTGGGAGAAGGCGCTGGCTCCCAGGCTGGTGAAGCTTACAATAATATTCTCATCGGAAATTATTCCGGAAACGGGGTCGGAGGCTCGAACAACGTGATGCTCGGTAACAGTACGGGATCAGGCAATGGCAGTGGCAGTTCAAATGTATTTATTGGTTCCTATGCAGGATCCGGCAACAATGGCAGTGGAAATGTATTTATCGGTTCCTCTGCTGGTTACAGTGAGTCAGGCAATAACACCCTTGTGGTC
>CAZOXI010000306.1:0-4831 GCA_964583445.1 uncultured Bacteroidaceae bacterium
TCATCCAATTCATAAGTAAACCGGCACCCGCTGCATAGTGAAGAGATTGGAAGCGAATAAACATACTGGTGAAGGTTTGCAAGGGTGATGTCGGTCACACCCACCACATCCGGAATATCTTTTGTCTCAATATAATCAGGTGTCGTATCGATCCTTCCTCCCATCATGCTTCCACCGGCCATGGTCTTCATCGCGATCACACCATATTCCAGCTCAAGTAATTTTGGCAGGACATGTTTTTCAAAGGACTCAAAGCTCGGATCACAAACATTCAACGGCATCTGGCAGGTATCCAGTTGCAATCCGCGCTTTTCCAGGAATTCGAGGAAATAGAGATGTGTGGCCGGGTTGACATGGCCTGTGAAGCCAATATACCTGGTCAGTTTTTGCTCCTTTGCTTCCAGGAAAGCATCCAATACCCCATTATTAATGCGGTTGTCCACATCTTTTTGATCCCGGATCGCATGGATCTGCCAGAGATCCAGGTAATCTGTATTCAGCGCCTTGAGGGATTCTTCCAGTTGTTTGCGGACGCCTTCCCCTGTTTTTGCAGGTGCCTTGGTCATCAGGAAAATATCATCCCGGTACTTGGGAGTAAGGAATTGCCCCATGTATTCCTCCGAACGGCCATTATTATACCCGCGTGCATTGTCGTAAAACCGCACACCAAGTTCCATCGCCCGCTCCAGCATGCGTTCTGCATCGGAGGGATTGGGGGAAAAGCCCACATGGTATCCACCGAGGTTAAATGCGGTGACTTTTTCACCGTTCCGGATCAATTGCCGCTGGGGCAGGATTTCACCAAGCCTGTCTGATACGGGAGCTGCACTGGCCCAATCAAGCATTAATCCCATCCCTGCCGCTGCAGCACCTGCCTTCTTGATAAATTGTCTTCTGGAGTCCATATTCTACAATTTTTATATGTTTTTAAAAAATATATTCACCACAATTGCAAGTATAAGTTACACAAGATACATTAAAAAATGGTTAACAGCGAATTAACAATTGAGGAACAAACCATGAAATCGACAAATAATTATGTTAAAAAAAAGAGCGGGAGGGAACATTCAGTCGCAGCCGTTTGCCTGCGGATAATAGATATCCTGCACTCGGGAAAAATATACGCTGACCCTTGGAAGTTGGATTACATAATGTACATTTGTGACAACCGGAACCATTATTCCACTTAAAATCATCATACAATGCCGCGTACCATCCTTATAACAATCATCAGTGCTATGACAATCATATTCATGGGCTGTTCAGGAAATCAGAAAAAATCCGGGGGCGATACCTTAGATACAACTCAGCAACCCGATCCGGGGATGCAGGAGAAAACAACAGAAACTACCCCCTCTGCAAAAGGGCAACCCGGTCCAACAGCACCCGGATCAGGACCGGTGATGAATATCGACCAAATGCTCCAGGCAGCCCTCAACGGGGATCGCCAGGTGATCGAAAGTGCCCTTGAAAATGGTTTTGATGTGGAATCCACCGACAGCGAAATGCATACCCTGCTGATGATGGCAGCGTACAATGGTCACAGCGAGCTTGTTGAACTTCTTCTGGACAAGGGTGCATCCGTGGATCACCGGGATATCATGGACCGGACAGCACTGATGTACGCCTCCACGGGCCCGTTCAACGAAACCGTGACCATGTTGCTCGATGCAGGCGCAGATCCGAACCTTGTCGATGGCGATGAACATTTCACCCCGCTCATGTTTGCTGCCGCTGAAGGACAGGCCGAAGTTGTACGTACCCTTCTCGATCATGGCGCAAAGAAGTCCATGACCGATGTGGATGGTGAAACTGCCTATGATTTTGCAATGAGCAATGGTCACCTCGAAGTGGCAAAGATGTTGAAATAGAACTTCAATCCGGGCGATATTCCTATGCAGAACTGAAGAATCTCAACTTCCTGCATTCAGGCGGCTCACCATTCAAACTCAGTTGGTTGCAAGAATCTCCTGTAGCTGATTCGTTCTGCGACGTACATCACTTGTAATGGCATGTACTGATTTGGTCGCCCCCGAGATTCCATCAATGGTCTTGCCCACCTCAAGCTGCCCGGAACCATTGTACCCGGAAAACTGCTTCAGCCAGCCACGGGAACATATTTCATATCCGTGTGTTGCCCTGTAATTAAAAACATGGACCAGGTTGATTTCGGCCTTGTTATCAAACAAGATGAAATAATCAAAATATTCAGAAGACATGTTTGTTCCGGAATTGCCGGCAACGGAACAGCCGCCTGAACGACAACTGTTCACGCGTCCGACAAAGATATAATGAAGCTGACTTACGTTCGTTGAACCTGTGACGAAAAACTTTCCGCCTGGTCCGGCTGCAAATGCTTCCGGATCACTCAAAGGAATTTCCTGCAATTGCTGTAAGTCAATCCCTTCCTTTTCAAGCTTTTTAACCAATGTCTTATTGGCATAATCCACCTCCGGCTGCGCCATTACCAGGCAAGGCAGCATGATGAATATATACAAACACTTCCGCACAACTTTCATCATTCTGTTTTCTTTAAAACATGACGCCAACCCCGGCATTGAAAGTGGGTGTAAAGCTACCCGACTCCCCGGAGCGGATCAACTGAACATCTGTTTTGGCTACTGCACCTGAAGTAAGGGAAAGGGTCAGTCCGGTGGTAATGACCGTTTTCTTATATGCAGGATTGATCGTCACCATTTCTTCCGTATTTGCCTGCGTGTTCAATTGCTCATAACGTACAAATGGTACCAGTTCTTTTTCAGTTTCCATGGAACGCAGCACATTGTATCCAGCTTCGACATAATACCCCGAAAGTGCACTTCCCAGGTCATTGTAATCGCCCGATTCAGTCGCAGTGAATTCATTGTACTGGGCTGTATTTGACAACCCTGCATAATACAATTGTCCGCGCAATTGAAGTCCGCCCAAACTGTAACGGGTATCCAGACCGATCATGGAAATACCCACTACGGATGAATCTGCCCTGGCCATCGCAGCAGCATCGGATTTATCCACCCCATCATACAACGTGCTGGAAGTATTACCGAGGTATGCAGAAAGTCCTACGTTCAGTCCCCGGATACCAAAATATTCAACTTTCCCTGTGAAATTAGGTGCGCTGATAAATGCTTCTGCCCCTTTCTGACGCCCGCTGCGTAATCCGTTCTTACCATTCAACTTCGCAGTGCCATCATATCCATTAAAACCATTCATCACGTAGGCCTGGTATTTAAGGTATGCGGGAAGGATCACTCCGGTTACCCCGAATCCAATTTCACGCCAGGTGGTCGGCGCAATATATTTGTCAATTACCGGGCGTTCGACACCATTAAAGGTGGTAGGCTCGTGGTATTCATTTATAATGCCCATGGGAACCAGCATGAGCCCTCCCCTGAAATTTACATACCTGTTCAGCTTATATTGTAAAAAGGCCTGTTCAACATACACCTCTTTGACATGTTCAAACTCCAGCTCACTGACAAATTTGGTTTTCTCATTAAAATTGTACCCCAGCAGCATAATGACCCTGTGTACATCCAGTTTGCCAATATTTCCCTGATCGGCAACAAGCGGCTGATTATAATGGACCTCACCATAGCCCCCGACAACCAGGCGGGAGTCTTGCAGCAAAAGATTGTCTGCAGAATTGCTGTATAGATTTGAAAGACTGTCACTTTCCTGTCCCGACACCCAGATTGCCATCAACAGTCCCATGATAATAAAAATGTTCTTCATTTTAATATATTTAATCACAATAAGATGCTGCGGGATTTTAGGGCTACAGGTTACTGCGTCCCGCCACCGGCAGATATCTGAACAACATGGCTGGCCGCAGCAGTAAGCTGAACAATTGCCATTTGTTGATCAAAATATCCGGTGACAAAGATGGAGTGAATCCGCTATGCAGACAATCCCAAAAAATTGGGATATTAGATCAGATCTCCAATATCCAGGTTGGAAGTATCAATATAATTATTCAGCACCGCATAGACTGTCAGTCCGGATGCCGACCTGATGGAAAGTTTCTCCGAGATGTTTTTCCTGTGTGAAATAACCGTATGGGTACTGATGAAAAGTTTTGCAGCGATCTCCTTATTGCTGTTGCCCATGGCCAGCAGTTTGAGCACTTCAATTTCCCGGTCGGTAAGCTCCGTAGGTGTTTTCTCTTCATTTAAATTCCCTATTGCACGGTCAATGCTGTCGCGGATCTCGGTTTGCGAATAATCAGGCAAATATAATCAACCCCGGACTCCTCTTCCCCTGCGGTGCGCTGCTGGAAAAGAACCATGGAGGTGATACCGGGCTGTTCTGCCAGGTACCTCTGGAAGTCAGGTTGCATGGAAAGTTCATGCCCGGTAATGATCAACGACGTACCATTGAATTTTTCCCCGGAAGAAAGAAAATCATGGAATGTAGCAAATGACCTCACAAAAAAATTGAAGTGTCGTTGCAAAATGGAAGTCAGTCCCAGCTGCACGATTTCTGAACCATATATGATGACCACACAATCAGTCATGAATATCCTTTTCCATTTGAAGTACCTGGGGTATCAGAATTTTATCCTCAATGCGTGCATGATCCACGAGGTCACGCTCAAAGCGCAACAGGGTAATCAGAAACTCATTGCAAATGTTGTTATCGTACACAGGTTCGATGTATTTGATCACCAGGCTTTTCAGATCATGCAGCTTCATATCGATATTGGAATGTTCCTTCTCAAAGGTATGAATGGAATATGTTGTCGAACCGGACTGTTCCTTCATAAGTGAATGGATATACGGAAAAACGACCTCTTCTTCTTCCTGGATATGCAGCAGCAATTCCTTTTTAT
>CAZOXI010000307.1:0-4815 GCA_964583445.1 uncultured Bacteroidaceae bacterium
GACATTTGATGTTCCGGCGGATCCTGCAGCCAACTATGAATTCACCCTGGTGGTGAATGACGGAGCGCTGGATTCTGAAGCTGATGTTATAATAATTAACGTTGAGGTTACAGGTCTGGAAGAAGCTTTATCAGAGGATAGAGTGATGGTATTCCCAAATCCAGCAGCCAGCATTGTTCAGGTTGAACTGCCAGCAATAACAGGCAGTTCATATTCTCTATTTCTCACTGATGTATCTGGCAGGCAGTTGAAAATTATTAAATCAAAAGGGAATAATAATGTAATCCTAAATGTTTCTGATTACCCATCAGGCACTTACTACCTGTCAATTAGGAATAAAAATATAATATGTACAAAGAAGATAATTAAGCTAGAATAGAACGATTATTCAGAATTACTCAATAGTAATTCCAGGTATAGTTGTCTGGGAATCCGGGGTGCATGTTTTTTCTGAATTGAAGATAGAATGTGCCCCGGATTCTATTTTTGAAGAGCATATGAATTCATAAAGGTCAGAATAAAACAATTTTTGAGTGATAGTCACTGTATAATGATTTTTTCCGTATTCCTGAACTTGTTAAATGATAAGCATCGAAAACTAATTCTATGCATGCTCATTAAATTTGATAGGCTGCGAGGAATATGATTTCCAACTGACCAAATTTGTGAGGAAGAATTTTAATAGCCAAATGGTACAATCCAAATGTGGATGTTGAACCATTTTAACATTCATTTGTTATCTAAATTGAGTAAAAATAATTAATTCAAACCTCACAGTTATGCCAGAGAATCACCCCACTGTTTTGATGCTGGAGGATGATCAGCAGCTTGGCAGCGTCATCAAAGAGTCCCTTGAACTGAAGAAGTACAATGTTGACTGGGTCAGGAAGTCTGAGCAGGCCTTGTTGCTTTACAAAGCCGGAGGATATGACATCTGCCTGGTGGATGTAGGGTTGCCCGGAATGTCGGGTACCGATTTCGTGAAAGAAGTGCGCAAAACAGACTATACCACACCCATCCTGTTCATGTCAGGAAACAATGACGACAAGGACAAGATCCATGCATTTTGTGCCGGGGGTGATGATTTCATTGCCAAGCCATTTTCAACCACCGAACTAGCATTAAGGATCTATGCACTGATGCGCCGGTCGAACCCGAACAAGGTGGATCAGAAACATCCCGAACTGATTACATTCGGTCATTTCACATTCGATTATCCCAACCGGCTCCTGTGCGCTCCTTCAGGTGAGATCAACCTCACAAAAAAAGAAGCCGAGGTGCTGCGCATGCTCGCCCAGAATATGAATCACGTGGTAAAGCGTGAAAAGGTGCTGACCAATGTGTGGGGTGAAAATGATTATTTCATGGGACGCAGCATGGATGTCTATATTGCCAGGTTGCGGAAAAAACTGCAGGAGGACCAGTCGGTCTCCATCGTCAATGTACACCGCATGGGATTCAAGCTGGAGGTCAAACAAGGTGCAAGTGCCTAGTGCCGGTCCGTGATGGCCGGTAGCTGTTCCCGGCGATGATGATCCTCCTGCAGTACAATATGGACAAAGCGTGCCAGGATATTCCGGCTATCTTCTGCTAGGGTTTACCGCATGTTTTTGCTAATTTTGCAAGGCAAAAAACACAGATCCCAATGGAAAGGACACTTTATCCACTCAAATTCAAACCTGTATATAAAGATTATCTCTGGGGCGGACAACGCCTGAAAACGGAGCTCGGAAAACAAAACGGACCGGATGTCCTGGCTGAAAGCTGGGAGATCTCCGGTGTGGAAGGTAATGTAAGTGTCGTTGCAGAAGGTTTCCTCAAGGGAAATCCGCTGGATGAGCTGATCGAAGTGTACATGGGTGACCTGGTCGGTGATGCGGTCTTCGACAAATTCGGTACCGAATTCCCGGTGCTGATCAAGTTCATTGATGCTAAGGAGAAACTGAGTGTGCAGGTACATCCGGATGATCACTATGCAGCAGCACACCATGACTCCAGGGGGAAGACCGAGATGTGGTACGTGATCGATGCCGAAGAGGGTGCGGAACTGATCTCCGGTTTCAAAAAGGATGTGGATGAGCAGGTTTTCAAGGAACACCTGGAAAACAAGCAACTGACAGAAATACTGAATTTTGAACCGGTGAAAGCCGGGGATGTCTTTTTCCTTCCTGCAGGCCGCCTGCATGCCATCGGCAATGGGATCATGCTGGCTGAGATCCAGGAAACCTCGAATGTCACCTACAGGGTCTATGACTGGGACCGTGTGGACAAGGACGGGAAGAGCAGGGACCTGCATCTCGATCACGCGCTGCGGGTGATGGACTATAAAAAACGCGATGACATCCGCACCAACTATGACCGGATCCCCAACAGTACGGTCAACCTGGCTGACTGTCCCCATTTCACCACCAGCCTGGTGGAGATGGACAAGCCGGTGGACAAGGATTTCAACCTGATCGATTCATTCGTGGTCTATATCTGCACGGAAGGAAAACTGGTAGTGAATTACAAGGGCGGGGAGGCTGTACACCTCCAAAAAGGGGAGTCCATGCTTGTTCCTGCCGAACTCAAGGAGATCTCACTGCTACCGGAAGAAAAATCCACGCTCCTTGAGGTATACATGAAGATCTAAAGTACTACTGCCTTGCGGTTACTTCCGCACCGATCCGTTGTTCAGCCTTCGTTGCGTTGCAGTTTCCATGCACCGGTAAACTGATCAGCCATTACCCGTTTGCGATACAGAGCCCGCTAATCCTAGGTTCACCATAAATACTCCGGGAGACGGTACTAAATGTTCTGTAGTTCTTTAGGTATTGTTATCATGCTCGAACGCCCCGGTCCGAAACCGGAGATCAATCCTAAATGTTGTGTAGTTCCTTAGGTATTGTTATACCGGTTCATCGTTCGCTCCACACCCAGTACCCCGAAGGACAGGATTGCCTCGGTCGCTTTCTCGATCCGCTGCGGTAACAGCTTTTCCTCTTCAGGTTCCCATTTTCCCAGTACATGGTCCACCTGCTGACCGCGTCCGAAGGTGTCTCCGATCCCGAAACGCAGGCGCGGATATTTGCTGCTGCCCAGGATCTGGTTGATGTGGGCGAGTCCGTTATGACCGGCATCACCGCCCTTTGCGCGCAGCCGGATCTTGCCGAAGGGAAGGGCAATATCATCCGCCACCACCAGCATGCGGTCCTCGGGGAGTTTCAGCTTCTGCAGGTAATAGCGTACTGCATTCCCGCTGAGGTTCACATAGGTGGAAGGCTTCAACAGGCAGTAGGTCCTGCCCCGGTGTTTCAGTTCAGCATAGAAGCCATACCGCTGGTCCTTAAAAGAAATATTGGATGCCCCGGCAAGAGCATCCAATATATCAAAACCAATGTTATGTCGCGTATGCGCGTATTCTGACCCTATGTTACCGAGACCGGTTACAAGGTATTTCATGAATAAAGAAGTTGTTTATTCTTCTGATCCTTCCTTGGATTCAGCTCCCTCTTCTCCTTCGGCTCCCTCTTCTCCTTCAGCAGCTTCTTCTCCTTCAACGCCCTCTTCAGCCTCTTCAGCAGCAACAGCATCGGGATCTTCAATAACCATACCGGCCAGTGCAACACGGGAGGAAACGATGGCATATACCATGGAACGCTCCGGATCAAGTACTTCAAGATTGTCATATTGAAGGTCACCTACCTTGATCACATCGCCAATGTCAACATTTGTAATGTCCACATCAAGACGGTCCGGCAGGTGTGCGGGCAATCCCTTCACACGCAGTGAACGTCTCTTCTGACGTGCCTTACCACCCTCTTTGATACCGATGGGATCACCGGTGAGTTCAATCGGTATACTGAGCGTAACCGGCTTGTCATCGTAGATCTCCATGAAGTCGATGTGCTGGATCTTATCTGTTACAGGATGGAATTGCAGGTCCTGCATGATGGCCTTGTGCTTGTCGCCTTCGATATCGATCTCAACGATATACACATTCGGCGTATACAACAGTTCCAGGAATTCATTCTGGTGTGCATAGAAATGCATTACTTCCGCCCCGCCGTACATTACGCAGGGGACATTGTCATCTTTACGAAGGTCTCTGGTGGATTTTTTTCCTACCTCGGTGCGTTTTTTAACGCTGATTGAAATTGTTTTCATTTGTCGTGCTACTCAGAATTAATAATTATTTGCTTAATTCCCCATCACACATGGGTATTTTGCGGCTGCAAAGGTAAGGGAATTTTTTTAGGATACATATTTTTTTCTAACTTTCCTGCCTCAAAACCCATCCTCATGTTTGTAATTGGTATCGCCGGGGGAACCGGATCCGGGAAGACGACCGTTGTGAAAAAGATCCGAAGGAAACTGAATAAGCACCAGGTCTCTTTCCTGGCGCAGGATTCCTATTATAAGGACAATAGTCACCTGCCAGTGAAGGAGCGGCAGGAGATCAATTTTGACCATCCCGACTCCATCGAATTTGACCTGCTCACCGAGCATGTGCGTATGCTGAAGAATGGCACCGCGGTGAATCAACCCACCTATTCCTATCTCACCTGCACCCGCCAGGAGGAGGTGATCCCAACGACTCCCCGACCGGTAATCATCGTGGAAGGAATCCTGATCTATACCTATAAACCGCTGGTGGACCTGATCGACATCAAGGTGTTCGTGGATGCGGATGCCGATGACCGGTTAAGCAGGGTGATCCAGCGTGACATGAATGAGCGCGGACGTACTGCCGAGATTGTGCTGGAGCGGTATGAGAAAACCGTGAAACCCATGCACCTGCAGTTCATCGAACCATCCAAGCGCTATGCCGACATC
>CAZOXI010000308.1:0-1231 GCA_964583445.1 uncultured Bacteroidaceae bacterium
CAATCCGCTCCGCGTAATAGTATTGCAGGCACATTTGCCAGGGTCTCGACATTATTTACATTGGTGGGTTTACCGAGGTAGCCGCTTTCAGCCGGGAAAGGAGGTTTCAGTGTAGGTTCGCCGCGGTCCCCTTCCATGGAGTGGATCAGAGCAGTCTCTTCACCGCAGACAAATGCACCGGCGCCATATTTCAGGTCAATATCGAAATTGAATCCTGTTCCCATGATATCGTCCCCCAGGAGTCCATACTCACGTGCCTGCTTCAGTGCCGTTTTCAATCGTGCAATGGCCAGCGGATATTCAGCCCGGATATAGATATAGCCCTGGTCAGCGCCTATGCATTTACCGATGATCGCCATGGCCTCCAGCACAGAGTGAGGGTCTCCTTCAAGGATAGACCGGTCCATAAAAGCCCCGGGGTCTCCTTCATCTGCATTACAAACCACATATTTTTTATCGGATACATTATTACGGGCAAGCTCCCATTTCAATCCTACAGGAAAACCGGCACCACCTCGTCCGCGCAAACCTGAATCTTTCATTAATCTAATTGTATCCTCCGCGGATAGTTCCGTCAGAACTTTGCCCAGTGCCATATAGCCATCACGCGCGATATATTCGTCGATACTTTCGGGATCAATAAATCCGCAATTGCGTAATGCAATCCTGAGCTGTTTTTTATAGAATCCCATTCCCCCGGAATCTTCCACTGTTGATTCGCTGTCAGGATCTTTATATAGAAGCCGTGTGACCCGTCTTCCCTTGACGACATGTTCTTCCACAATGTCCTCTGCATCTGAGGGTTGTACCTGGGTGTAAAAGGTGTTGTCCGGCATTACTTTTACAATGGGACCTTTCTCGCAGAAACCGAAACAGCCGGTCATGATCACCTGTACAGTCTCTTCCAGTCCTTGCTTGGTTAATTCTTTTTTGAGCTTCTCTGTGAGGATATCACTTTCAGAGGATTGGCATCCTGTTCCCCCGCAGACAAGCAAATGCATGCTGTATTTTGACATGGGTTTTATTCTTTAGGGTCTATGGTTTCATAATTAACAGGAATGATGCCGTCTACCAGCTCTCCTCCCTTGATATATTTCTCGATGATCTCATCTGCCTTCTTTGTGTCTACATTTCCAAACACAATCGGATGTTTACCGGGTATTGTTACTTCGATTGTTGGTTCTGCATAACAATATCCCATGCATCCTGTCTGTGTTACCACTGCTTCGAC
>CAZOXI010000308.1:1331-4806 GCA_964583445.1 uncultured Bacteroidaceae bacterium
TTGGTTCTGCATAACAATATCCCATGCATCCTGTCTGTGTTACCACTGCTTCGACACCTCGTTTTGCCAGGGAATCACTCAGGAATTCCATAGTCTCCTTAGCTCCGGAGGCAATCCCGCAGGTGGCCATGGCTACTTTCACCTGTACAAGTTTTTCGGCATCTTCACCTTTCTTTCGGAGTTCCACTCCTCCTGTCTTCTCATCCCTGATCTTCTTCAGGTCTGCCAATGATCTGATCTTATTCATATTGCTGATCTTTAAGGGTTTTTCTACAAATTATAAATGTTATTTCTTATTATCAATTTTTTTGTCTGTTAAACCTATTGCTAACAAATTATTTCGAATCAATCTTTTTAAATCTGATTTCAACTCTATTTCATTGATGTTCTCAATATCCAGTTCCTGTTTTACCTGGTTTGAACTAATCTCAAAGGTGCCCTTCGGTGTTTCACATTGCAAAATAATATCCACCTTGTTGTGTAAAGCTGCAAGCATCACCCAGGAACCCTCAACATCTCCAAAAGGCTGAATGTCAGGATGACCAACTACAAATGTTGCCCTCAACGTTGTGCCCTCCCCCTGTTTCGAAAAAATCGCAAGGCTCCCTCCTGCCAGTTCGGCATGCTGTCGAAACATCGGAATGCCCATCCCAACCCTACGTGTTGTACGGGAAGTAAAGAATGGATCGGCTGTCCTTTCCAGCATCTCCTTATCCATACCCTTGCCGTCATCCTCGATCAGTATCTCCAGAATTCCCTGCGGAGTTACAACAATTTTTATCCTGATTCGCGTCGCTCCGGCCTCCAGGCTGTTCTCTGCGATATCGAGCAGATGCAATGCAATTTCCTTCATTCCGGTACCACCCTCCTTCCTTCGATTCCCTTCAATGCTTTTTCCAGTTCCCGGAATGATCTTTCTTTCATCTCAAGTGAGCTGGTGCATCTGCCTATATCATCAATAAAATGTGCATCAGAACTTTTCAGCAGCTGGTATCCCTGCAACTCCGGATGTGATTTATAAGCTGCTGCTCTGTCTGTATTCCTGAAAATCTCCACTGCATCTGCTTCCAGTTCCCCGGGGAAGAATCCAAGCTGATGATATATCCCATTCATTCTCCTGTCTGCGTGTGCAGGCACAAATAATCCTCCCAGTCGATGGACTTCATCAGCAACCTCAGAAATCTGCTGCCTCAATCCGGGATACAATGATTGATGAATCTCTTCAACGATTTGCTCATACCTGTCTACAATTACCTGGTAGCCAAACAAATCCGGATCATTTTCCACAGAGGGTAAATGCATGTCTATATAGTGTTGAAATGCACTTAACTGCTCATCTGTATCAAAGAACGAAAGACAATGTACCTCTTCACTTGTAGTCACCTCAATCCCGTACACTACCAACACATTATTTTCCTTGCCTATTTCCCGTGCCAACTTATTATGCCCAGTATGGTTATGGTCGGTGATGGCAATAATATCCAACTCTTTCCGCACAGCTGCCTCTACAATCTTTACCGGGCTCATCTCCAGGTCTCCGCATGGAGAAAGCACAGTATGAATATGAAGGTCTACACGATATAGGTTCATCAGTTATTCAGAATATCATATATTTTTCCAACGGTTTCAAATGCCGATCCTGTAGCAACAAGCACCGGAATACCTTCCTCTTCGGCTTTCGCGATTACCGCATCGGCCGGATGGATGTCCTTTACCAGCACCACTGCCGAAAGTTCCTTCAGTGATGCAATAGCGATAACGTTCATGTGGGATTGCAGCGTGATCCAAATTTCACCTTCCTTCGCGTTCCCCATTACATCACTCAGCAGGTCAGATACATACCCACCTGTAACCGTTTTTTGCAATCCGGACCTGCAGCAAAGTGTTTTTAAACCCATTTTGTCTGCGATCTCCTTCAAGGTAATTTGTTTCATCTTCACTAATTCTTTTCTGTTAAGTACAATTCTACTGTTCGAACATCCGATGTATTGAGGTCACAAAACTATTTACCCTGGCTCCTTTCATCACGCTTATTTCCCCATATATCTGCATTGATCCGGTCCACCTCATCCAGGGTGATCTTTCCTTTTCTCAGGTAAAGCTCCTGCATAAAAACACAACTTGTTATTTCAGCCCTTTGCTGTACAATGTCCTCCGCCAGGGAACGACAGGTGGGGGAACCACATGCCGCACAGTCAATCCCAGGAAGCACTTTAAGCAAATCATCTATTTTTTTCATCTTATCCAGTGCAGCAGTTCGATCCCTGTCCAGCACCATCATCGATCTTGCCGGAATAGGTCGTAATCCGTATGCATCAGGATCATATTTACCCATATTGCTATCCGCTGAATCCTGGTAGGTTTCAGGCAATTTCTTCGCCCTGCCATTCAGCCTTTCAACAGTAAGAAAGCGGTTCCCACTGATAAGCACTCCCCCTGCACAGCTTTCATCGCATGCCCGAAGCTCCAGGAAATTAATATTGCTTTCTTCTGCATCTTCAAGGCGTTCCAGGAACTGGGTGACATTGGAAATCCCATCTACTGCCAGGCATCTGCCAACCTGGTGTTTTGACTCTCCACGGGTAAGGCTCCAGAGAATTCCTTTGGATGTAAGGTTCCCTGTCTCTCCCTCATCTTTTTCGACCTCCCTGTTCACAATAAGTTGCAGCATTCTATTGTAAAGGTACTCCATGTTGATCACGCCGTTCACTGCAGATGCCTCTTCTCCTACAGGACTCTTCACGGATGCAATCTTTGCAGCGCATGGTGTTACATAGAACAATCCGACCTCTTCTTCTGTGAAACCTTCGTTCAAAAGCACTGATTTAAAATGCAATGCCGCAATGTCTGAAGGTGGCTTGACCCTTACAAGATTATTTACCATTGAAGGAAAGCGCACCTGGATCAATCGCACGATAGCAGGACAAAAGGTTGAAATCAGGGGATCCGGACCATTATACCCTTTACGGAATCTGTCGTATCCTTCCTGCACCTGCTCCACCACACTATCGATTTCGAATATGTGTGTGAACCCAAGCTTTTTCAAAGAACCAAAGATCTCTTCTGTTGTGATTTGTGACGGGAACTGTCCGATCAGTACGGAAGGCAGAAGTGCCACCCTTGCTTTGTACTTAAAAATCTCGTTAAAATCATCCTGTTCAACAATGATGGCAGATACAGGACAGGCCTTATAGCATTCGCCACAATCAACGCATCGCTCTTCAAAGATCTCAGCCAAACCATCCCTGACCCTGATGGCCTGGGTGGGACACGATTTCATACAATGCGTACATCCGATACACAGCTCCGGGACAATTTTCAGTGCATGATGAAAAACCGTATGTTCTTTTTCTTCTTTCAAGACGATAACCTATTGATAATATTTACTTTCGTTCCCTTTCCGGGGATACTTTCTATATGAAATGTATCACTGTTTTTCTTGATATTTGCCAATCCCATTCCAGCTCCAAAACCC
>CAZOXI010000309.1:0-4805 GCA_964583445.1 uncultured Bacteroidaceae bacterium
ACTCCAAATAACTTCCATCGGTAAACTGAAATACCTGTATCGATAGTTTGTTATTACCGGGTTTGAGGTATTTGGTAATGTTGAACTCCGATGGCAGCTTCGAATCCTGGGCATATCCAACTTTATGATCATTAACCCATATATCGTAGCCTGATTTAACCGCACCGATATAAATAAACACTTCTTTTCCACTCCAGTTTTCAGGTAGATCGAAAAATGTAACATAAGATCCCACGGGGCTGTACTCATCGGCAATTCGGGGTGGATCTTTTTTGAATGGATAGCCGCGATTTATGTAATGCGCATATCCATAGCCATGGAGTTCCCAATTCGACGGAACGGGGATATCATCCCAGCTGCTTACATCGAATGACGTTTTATAAAAATCCAATGGCCTTTCAGAAGCGCTTCCAACGTAATTGAATTTCCAGATTCCGTTTAAGTTTTTTATGAACTCGCTTTTACTTCTGTCGTTTTCTAAAGCCAACGCTTTTGTTTCAAATGGATAATAGCTCGCCCGCATTTCTTCCCTGTTGATCTCAAAAATTTCAGGATTTTCCCAATGGTTCTGGGCCACAGTTGTCAGGTTGAATGCGATAAAAACCGACAGAGCAACGCTTCTAAACAGGAAATTTGTACATGTCATATTGGTGATTGTTTTTAGCTGTAACTTTGATCCCAAAGGCACATTACACAGTCATACAAGTGAATCGTTGTAAGGCAAACAAATCTAATTATTTCTTGTGATCTTCGGTAATTTGCAGGCTTTACATTGTTATGTTCAGGATCCTCCTGGTTACAAAATCATTTCCTGTTGTCACTTCAAGAATATAGCTACCACTCCTTAAATGGCTCACATTTAAGAAATTTACCACGTTTGATTTTTCAAGGAGTAATACACCGTTTATGCTATATACTTTTACCTTCTTAATTTGATTTGCCTCGATATACACATAATCTCTCGCAGGATTGGGATATATATGTACGGTGTTGCCCGTTTTATTGCCCTGTGGAGCAGTTGATGTTGCAGGATTTACAGTTATAAAATCCGCTTTCGTTATTGTATCGCTGCCACCTTCATTTGAAGCAATAAGTCTTACCTGGTATGTTCCGGCTGTCTCATACTTAACTTTTGGATTTTGTTCTGCACTGGTCGCCGGAGTGCCACCTTCGAACAACCATGCCCAGGATGTTGGATTGTTTGTTGAGACATCATTAAAGTTTACTGTATCGCCTACAACTATTGACTGATTATCAGAAGTAAAATCTGCTACCGGTGCAGGAACAGTTACTACAATGTAATTTGCTTTAAATATTGTATCACTCCCATATAGGTTTGCCGCAACAAGTGATACATCGTAAGTTCCTGGCGTATCATATTTTACAACTGGATTTTCTTCGGTACTGGTAGCAGGGGTGCCTCCTTCAAATACCCACGACCAGGATGTTGGGTTGCTTGTTGAAACATCACTAAAGTTAACGGAATTGCCTACTACTATTGACTGGTTATCAGAAGTAAAACCTGCTACCGGAGCAGCTGCACAAAAACCACCGCCGGAACCACTAATACCTTTGATATCATCCGGACAAACACTGATCACACAGATCCTGTTTTCGTCATCTGAGTGGAAAAAATATTCATTTCTGACAGATAGTGTTCCGCAAATTTTGGCCTGTGAATTATCATAAGCCCGGATTGTATAATCCTGCCGACCATCCATAAAGCCGCCTTCAACGTAACCGGTTGCATTATCCTTTAAAATCAGGAACCCTTCATTTATAGCACCACGATAGCTTTGCTGGAGCACAAAATGTCCGTCGCCTTCAAATATGTGGGTCGGGGCCCCGGCTCCATATTGTTTACAGTTGATAAAGTGCAGGCTGTCTCCTGCGCTCGTCTTGTGGGAGGTGTATTCCCGATACGTGTGGTAGGAGTTACCAACTACCTCTACATTCATAGCAGCATCGTCATCGGAATTTGTGATAAAACCGATACCGGCGCCCTCGCCTCCGCAAACATACATATTGATCGTTGGTGATCCATTGATGATGTACAGCCCATCTCCGGACTGGTTGATAAAGTGGCCCATGGCGCGGAAGGTTCCATCACCCTCAAACACCACACCGGTACCCATATCGCCTATACCACCGGCAATTCCTACCGTACTTGGCATATTATCAGCGAATCCGGATGCTTGGAAGGGGGGGTAGTCATTTTTGGAACTCATCGTCCGCCAGGAAGAAGTTTTTGTTTGCGTATTGAGAACTTCGCTCATGGCACCATCTCCACTTATTTTAATCAATTGGTGCAAGGTGGCACCAAAGACGAAGTCTGTGCGATGGCCGCCCCCAAGTGAAAAGTCCACGCCATCATAGGTATTGGCCAGCACCAGGTCATAAGCCCAGTTGTGGTCGGTGCCCTCAATGGCTGCCGGGTATTCATGCAGTGTCATATAGTAATCCGGAGAGCTTTCATCGCTGTTCCACTTTTGCTCAGGGCGCATAATTCCAAAGCCCCGGATTCCGGACTCTGCCTGCAATTTGATGGTTGGCGGTCCTGATGGATTATCCTTACCGGGAAACAGCGCCAGGATCGCACGCGCCTGCTCATTCAATCCACCATCGTGACAGCCGCGAAGCTCTACATGGCTGGGCACGTTCAAATGTCCGTTAATACGGTACACCCCATGTGGGACATACACTACGCACCCAGCTGAAGGCGAGGCCAGGGCGCCAGCGTCATCCAACGCTTTCTGAATACTGTCCGTATCATCCACTTCACCTTTTGCATTCACGCCATAGTCATACACGTTAAAGATGTGCGTAGTACCGGCAGGCGGCCTGGGAACCTGGCGCTGAATCTTCAGAATCTCTTCCATCGGGACCACAGGATCCATTTTTACAAATTCATGGTCCAACGTTTTGTCAATGACGATATTATGTTCAGCTGAAGTTGAATTATTATCCACCTCTAACGCACTTTCTTTTGGAGTGTTCCCTGCCACACAGGCTTTATGAACATCATCCGCCAGGTAGACATGCTTCCCTGCCTGTAGAAAATCACAACCAACCGCCGATACACTGATCTCAACTGTTCCTTCCTTATCCGCATGCACCGCATGGCCATCGCCCCATCGTTCAAAGGTGCAGTTTTGAATCGTGACCGTACCGGATTTGACCTCAACTGCGTTGGGGCCATCACTGTTAAATGTAATATTGTTCAGCGCAACAAATTGAGAATTGCCATCGGCTCTAAAACACACCTCTTCCGCCTCAATACGCCCTTTGGAAATCACCCAGCCATGCGCTTTGGCTTCAGGATAGTGCAAACCTATGCGGCAATCGGAAATATTAACCTCAAACAGACGTGGTGATTGTCCTTTAAATGTTTTTAATCCAATATCATATCCTTTCAGGCGAAGCCCCATATAGGCCGCACCACCACCACCGCTGCCGACTAGAAAACCCATTCCATCCACTGCACGCATAGCTGTTTTTACATTGTCATAGCTAACACTGCCCAGGCCTGATTCTGACCAATACTCAGGCATAAAATTGATATTTTGGTACCGCGGAGTAGCCAGCGTACCGGTCGTATAGATCCCTAACCGGATCGGGGCGCCATAGACACTGATCGACGTCGGGAATCCTGCGGTTTCCTCATTAATGCCTTCATACGCATTTACCAAAGTTACATTCCGAACCGTACCAAAACTGCCCACCGCATCGATGGCATATGGAAATGGTACCGGGTTGGACGGATTGTCCAGGGTCTGCTCCGGATAATAGATGTTCAGATCGCGGATACCAGCCTGTGCGCGAAGCAACAAACCTACACTTGCACCATCGGTAGAGGCTCCGGAGGTTCCGGCTCCATGATCGATCAGTAAAATAGTGCCGGCCACCGTTCGATCCTCATCTGTAGGGCGCTTCCAATCCCCGCGTAATGTCACATTTTCGGGAACATCCAGGGTGCTTTTAAGGAGATATTCACCCTCCGGCAGATATACGATTCCCGCCCACTGGGCTTCGGCTGCATCTAATGCTGCCTGAATTGCGCCAGTGGCATCCGATTGCCCGGTATTGTCGGCTTCAAAATCTGTTACGGCATTAATGGTAATGACGGGAACATCGAAATCCGAATACTTCGTGTCGGCAATTCGGGGTCGGGGATCGGGGTCCACAGGTAACACAACGTTATCAACTATGCCCCACGTGAATTCTGAAGCGGGATCAGAAGATGTCGTGTTTGCTCTTAAGACTTGTTGTGCGCCACCCGGTGATACGGTCTGATCGTTGCCTGTGCATTTCAACTGAATTTTTCCATCGCCCAGATCTATCCATTGGAAATGGGCCAGGTTATCGATCGTAGAAGTTGTGTTGGCCTTTATTTTATTAACATCATTGGTATCGGTTCTCACATAGTTATTGTTGAGAAGTGCCTTGAGGAGAATGTTACCGTTTCCGGCTTCTTCGACGGCAAACTGCTCGGGCGTGCTGACAGATGAGATCTCTTTGGCCTCAAGGCGATAACCGTCACCTGCATCTACTGTGACATAAGAGTCAGTATGGTTTGAATATAGCCAAATGGTATCGCCGACTGGCGCCGTCGCAGATAATGACAAAATTCCAATGAGGAATAGGAATGTTGGAATAGTTAGTTGTTTCTTCATTTTTCTGTCCTTTGTTTAATTGTTATATTAGTAGTTTGTCGTAAGAAATGCCTGTGTTAATAAAGCGATGCTTTATTAAACCTAAATTGAGCGATTCATAAATTCACTGTCCCTTTTCATTTCACTTGGTTT
>CAZOXI010000310.1:0-4800 GCA_964583445.1 uncultured Bacteroidaceae bacterium
TAATTTGCTCCAGGTATGATTTATGGTATAACTGCTGGTATTGCACTGAAAAATCGAATCTCTCGGGGGAAACGCTGTTAATTCGTCCATCGCTTCCCGCTCCGTATTCGCTAACAAATAATACCTGATCAGGAAATCTTCTCCGCCTTGAGTCAAGGTAATTGCCAAATCCGGAAAATTCTCCAAAGTACCATCCTGCATAATTATTAATAGAAACCATACCAGGTATGTCTGTAATACCCGCATTGTCATAATCCCCGCTGCCGTGTATGGCCAGAGTTGATATCCTGTATGGATCGGTGACCCTGATGAGGCTGTCCATCGTGAAGACAAAATCCCTGACTTGCTTTTTATAAAATACATCTTTAATCTTTGATTCTCTTCGAGCGGTTTTGTCCCAAAGGAAAATTTCATTTGATGATCCCCAGAAAACGACTGATGGATTGTTGTACCCCTGATAAATCATTTCCAACAGGTTATTTCCGGCGTTATCAGTTATTTCATCCGAGGGTACGATGTAGTTCACATTTGGTGTTTCTACCCATATCAGCAGACCCAGGGAATCAGCTGTTTGCAGGACTACAGGATCTTGTGGATAATGCGCAAGTCTTAAAAAATTAGCGCCCATATTTTTGATCCACATAAGGTCCCTGACATGCAAGCTGTCGTCAAGAGCGATACCTAAACCCTGGTAATCCTGGTGACGATTTGTCCCTTTCAATACATACTTTTCACCATTGAGAAAAAAACCATTCTCAGGATCTACCTGAAACCATCTAAATCCCAAAGGGCTTTCAACCTTATCTATTACATTACCACCCGCTTCAATGGTACTGATTACCGTGTACAGCTCAGGATTTTCAGGCGACCATAGTATTGGTTTCTTTATCATACCCCGGGCATCTTTTATATCAACGCGCTTTCCCGGGGGAACATTTAGTTCCTTCTGAAGCTTCAGCACTTCCTCTCCCGTGGGATTAATCACCGAATGAAATACCTTTAAGTCCTGCTCTGTTTCAGAATTATTTTCAATGATTGAACGAATATCCAGGCTTGCTTCCCGTTTTGAAACTTCAGGAGTGCTGATGTAGACACCCGATGATCCATAATGCGTTTTGCTAAAATGAACGGGATTGGTGAACCTCAACCAGACATCCCGGTATATGCCTCCGTATAAGGCAAATCCAATTGATAATGGCGTGATGGTATTGTCGTGACTATTATCAACTTTCACTGCAATCAGATTTTCTGCTCCATGCTTAACATAATCTGTAATATCGAAAGTGAAGCCTGTATACCCTCCCTTGTGCTGTCCTGCGTAATTACCGTTTACATATACGTCTGTTTTTTGATTCGCACCTTCAAATGCCAGGAAAAATCTGCTGTCCTTATTGGTTGAATCAATAAAGATAAATTTCCTGTACCAGCCAATCCCCCTGGTATACGATGTCTTTTCATCAAAAGGATCCTCGGCATTCCATGTATGTGGAATGGAAACGGTTTCCCAATTCCTGTCCACGTTTTCGGGGAAACCCTTCTGCCCGTACCTGCTGACAAAAGCCACACCTCCCTGGTGGAATTTCCAGTTGTCGTTAATTGAAATTGAATAGGGAGGGAGTTTTGCTTCCTGCGACAGGACTGTAATTGTTAGGCCCAGGACAAAACCTAAAACAGTAAACCTTTTTATATTTCTATTCATTTTTATCGATCTTTTTTGGATAGTATCTATCATTATTTATCACTTATAATTGTATAGTTCTTAATTCAACCAGGCCGGAACTTCTGTCTCCTCCCAGTTACGCACCCTTTGATCATAGGAGTCACCCTCCCACTTGTCAATGCCTGCAGGCAGAGATTCAGTCTCAGGCAGCCACTTTTTCAGTTCTTCAATGAGATTTTGATATTGCTCCATTCCCGCTAAATTCTTGTGCTCCCCGGGATCCGATCTATGATCATATAATTCTTCCCCACCATCGCGATATCGAATATAGCGCCAGTCTTTGCTTCTTACGGCATAGTTTTTATACCTCCATACACTCAATACCGGAAATTCCCACTCAGCTTCCGGATTTTCAATCAATGGGAGAATACTTTGACCATCGTTTTTTTCGTTTTCAGGAAGGCCGCACAAATCCAAAAGGGTCGGATAAAGATCCAGCAGACTGACAGATTCATCGCAGACACCTTTACTTTTGCTTTGGGGGTCATAAACGATTAAAGGCACACGGGTAGATTCTTCCCACAGCGCCTGTTTCCTGAAGTGATGTTTCTCTCCGAGGTGCTGCCCGTGGTCAGACCATAAAACAATAATCGTATTTTTTGCATATGCACTTTGTTCCAGTTCCTCCAGAACTTTTCCGATTTGTTCATCAACGAAACTGACACTGGCCAGGTAGGAATGTACAAGTTCCCTGTGCATGTTTTCTTTCCTTTTCACATCATACCATCCGCCATTGGGAGTAAACCCATAAGCGTATGCTTTGCCGTATATAGGAATATCATTCATTTCATTGTCAGGGATATCCGGCAATATTATGCTTTCAGGATCATACATTTCAAAGTATTTTCGTGATACAGCATACGGAACATGCGGGCGCAGGAATCCTACCGCCAGGAAGAATGAAGAATCATGCTTTGTTTTTAATTGATTCACAGCCCAATCCGCGATTTGCTCATCATACATTCCCTTTTCAGGGATGTCTTGCCTGTCCAGGGGACCTCCGCAAAGGGAATAGAAGCGCCTCACATTTATATAGTAATTTAGAATGGTGTCTTTTCCATAAAGTTCGACTAACTGGCCCCCGTCTTTTGGAAAAGGGTAAAACATCAGTCCCCGGTAGCCATAGCCATTGTCCCTGATATGTTTTTCCATTCCGGACCAAAAATGGGGTGCAATCACATCCCAGTATTGATCTGTTTTGTCTTTAAAATCAGATTCGCCGCTATGTGCAATCTTGCCAACCGTCATTGTTTTATATCCATGTGCTTTAAAATATTCCGGCAGCATCATGTTCCCCTCCATGACCTCATCATAATTCTTTCTCATACTGCTTGTGGAGGCATACCACCCGGTAGTTACAGGATGTAATCCGGAAAGCATTGAGTTTCGCGATGCCGTACAAACAGCTTGTGAGCAATGTGCATTAGTGAACAAAACTCCTTTACCTGCCAGCTTATCCAAATTGGGGGTAATGGCCTGTGAATGTCCACCAAGCACTCCGATCCAGTCATTCAAATCGTCTACTGCAATAAAAAGCACATTTGGTTTTTCAATCTTATTTGATGTAAAATTGCATCCGCATAGAAACAATCCGGCAAACAATCCGATGATAATCCTTAATTTGCTATTCATTTTATTATTCTTTTAATTATATGCATGGTTTTTTATTTTACGCGATCGTGCCGCATTCTTCTATGCTAATTTTTTATCAGTTTACGGGAGTAAGACTGTAACTGAGGAGTCTGAACTTGAAGGATATATGTCCCTCGTTTTATATTAAGATGATCTAAATTCAGGTAAATGCTGTTGCCATTTGCTTTTTTCTTAAAGCTTGCTGTTCTTTTCCCGTTGAGGTCATAAATCACTCCGCTTACAATTCCCGAAACAGATTCATTAAACACAATATTTACCAATGAATTCGCGGGAGAGGGAAAAACCCTCATCGGTACATCATTTATTACTGTGTTCTCAAAAGATACGATGGAGCTGTCACTGCTGAATTGATGAACACCAATATCTATCGGGGTATCCAGCGAAACTCCAAAAAGATCTTTTACCGGAGCTCCTTCAATCAATCTCCCCGATCCGATGCAGGGTGATCCTTCGGTTAGTTTGTACCTTTCTAAATCATTAATATCAGTAGCAGTCCCGGGGGAGGATAATAGCGGATCTGTAGTTACTCGATAATTGTCATCATGCCTTTCAACGCCGCTTGCACCAAAATAGGCATTGTTGGAGAACAGGTTGTTTTTACCCTCGTCCAGGTCATAAGAGGGATTGCTTCCTTCTATGTAAAAAATGTTGTTGTAATAATACGCTCCATTCACTGCAGCTCCCCCCCAGTTGCCATTTTCAATAATAACAAGGTCTTGAATGGACTCATCGGAATAGAACAGATTATTGTATACCGACATATCGTATAATATACCCGAGGTTCTGACGATATGCTGTTCATTATTCACCAAAACATTATACCGAATAATGGTTCCTTTATTAAATCGGGGCACTGATGTTTCTCCGCCATTACCGCCCGTAGCGACTACGCCTCCTTTGCCATTATGATGCAGGTAATTGTATTGAATGATCGTATGTTTTGTTCTGAAATCACTGTCTATGCCTCTTGCATCGGTATCGCCATCGTTATAAATAGTGTAGCATGCTTCATTTCCCTGGAAAATTGCACTATCTGTGTTAAAACAGAATGCAGCATTCCCGGAAATATCCTCGGCACAGTAGGTAAAATAATTGTCTTCAACCAATGTGTTTTTTGAAACGCGCATTATAAGTCCGTTGCCACCAATGTGCTCAAATCGACAATTCCGAACAACTATATTTGTACTAGGAACCCAATTGTCATACGCTGTGCTTGTTTCAGGGTCATTAATTTGATCCCCAAAATTCGAATCAGGCCCGCGTTTCCACCATGTCGACTGGTTGCTTAGGCCCGTTCTGTCAAGATGATGAAAATAGCAGCCTTCAAATAATATATCATTAAACCATGTTTTTACGTCTGAGCCCAGCACTTCGAAATATATCCCTCCATAAAACCTCGAATCAGCAAAGTCGTCCATCGGGACTTC
>CAZOXI010000311.1:0-4792 GCA_964583445.1 uncultured Bacteroidaceae bacterium
TTGACCTTCTTCTGCTCCTTTTGAATGGGGATCACCCCCCTGGATCATGAAATTATTGATCACCCGGTGGAACAACTGCCCGTCGTAATACCCATCTTTGATCAGTTTGATCATATTGTCCCTGTGTTTCGGAGTGTCATCATAGAGTAACAGCTCAATGTTTCCGAGCGAGGTTTCCAGTACGATCACCTGGCCCTTGGTATCTGCTGAAAACTGTGCATTTACATTTGCGAGAAAGACAGCGAACAGAACATTTAAAATGATTATTCGTTTCATAATTGTTATCGTTTTTGTGGAAGATATCTGCATAACATTCAGTACCTTCAATATGTTTTAAACGAAAATACGAAATTATGGTTATAGCTTTGGCAGGACATAGCGGATTTGTGGGTACACATATCAGGAAATACTTTTCCATGGATAATTTTATCCTCCTTGACAGAAAGGACCTGTATGGAGCAACTGACGCACTTGCACAAAAAATATCAGGTTGTGATGTGCTTATAAATACTGCAGGTTTCAACATATCAGCGCGGTGGACAAAAAAGAACAGGAAGAAAATTCGAAGCAGCCGTATCGAAGTAACGAATCACCTGGTTGGCGCTATTGAAAAGGCGGAACTAAAACCAAAAGTATTTATCAGTGCATCTGCGATAGGAATTTACCAGCATAACAAGGAACACACAGAAGCATCCGATGAATATAGCGATGATTTTCTTGCTGAAGTTGTGCAAGACTGGGAAACAGCAGCAGATGCTGCTGCAAGTGAGGTAAGGTTGGTAAAAATGAGGTTGGGGATGGTGCTGGGTGCTGACGGAGGAGCACTTCCCAGGCTCTTCAGGCTGTTTAAATGGGGATTGGGGGGCGTGATCGGCTCAGGGAAACAGGTCTACTCGTTCATACACATTGACGATGTCACACGCGCCATTGCACATATCATGGAAAAGAAAGGGGAGGGCGTATATAATTTTACTGCGCCTCACCCGGTGACGAATAAAACGTTCACTAAAACTATTTCTGAAAAATTAAGACGCCCGGCATTTTTTATCATACCAGGTTTTGCGATGCATCTTGTCATGGGAAAGGCAGCGATGGTCGTGACAAAAGGGCAAACTGTTTATCCAAAAAGGCTTCTTGATGAAGGATATAAGTTTACCTTTGCCACAATAGATGAAGCAATAAAAAACCTGGCAGATCAGCAGTGAATCCAATCAAGCAACTTTTTGGTCAGACCGCCGTGTATGGAATGGGAATCGTTTTGCCACGATTGCTGAACTTTGTTATTCTTACTCCATTTTATACAAGGAGATTCGAAACAGGCGAATATGGAATCATAACAGAATTATATGCATACGTCGTGCTGTTGCTCATTGTGCTGACCTACGGGATGGAAACAGGTTTTTTCCGGTTTGCCAGCAACAGTGACAGGAAAAACACAATTTATACCAGCATTCTCCTTTCGGTATTTTCTACTTCTTCATTGTTTGTCCTGTTGATCCTTTTGCTACTGGAGCCTGTTTCAGGGTGGCTGGAATATAGCGGAAATCCCGAATATATCCTTTGGCTCGCCATCATTGTCGCTGTAGATGCTTTCACAGCGATTCCTTTCGCGAGGATCAGGCTGAATAATAAAGCTAAAAAATATGCTGCGATACGGATCGTAGAGATCTCAGTGAACATCGGACTCAACCTGTTCTTTATTAAGTATTGCAGGGATAATTACGAAAGCGTGGAATGGATCAGCAAAATCTACAATCCCGCATTGGGGGTGGGATATGTGTTGATTGCTAACCTGGTGTCTTCACTGTTGAAAATGGTGTTACTTTCTAAAGAGATTTTTGCATTTGTGAAAGGCAAATTTGATTTTAAACTCTTCAGGGAGGTGTTGAAATATTCTTATCCCCTGCTTATTGCCGGCCTGGCAGGAGCGATCAATGAAGCGCTCGACCGTACGTTGCTGAAACACCTGCTGGATCCGGCTTCTGACCCCATGGGGCAGTTAGGGATCTATGGCGCAAATTACAAGATCGCGGTGCTCATGACACTTTATGTGCAGGCCTTCAGGTACGCGGCAGAACCTTTCTTTTTTTCAAAATCGGGGGAGAAAGATGCAAAGGTATTATACGCTGATGTAATGAAGTATTTCATTATACCAGGCTTGCTGATCTTCCTGGTAGTGAATATTTACCTTGATTATTTCAAACTGTTCATAGGCCCGGAATTCCGGGAAGGTGTGCATATCGTCCCGGTTGTGCTCATGGCCAACCTGCTGATCGGGATATTTTTCAACTTGTCCATCTGGTATAAGCTTGAAAACAAGACCATGATAGGGGCCATGCTCGTGATGATCGGCGCCGGGATCACGATTTTCATAAATGTGGCATTTGTACCCAGGTTCGGATATATTGCCTCTGCATGGGGACACCTGATCTGCTATTCTGTAATGATCTTCATTTCTTACCTGTTATCACGAAAGCACTTCCTTATTCCTTATGACTTCAGGAAGATATTGATATATTTTATTACCATTGTAGGATTCTTTTGTATCGACCGGTTATTAACTTTGCGGGATGTTTCATTTACAAATATTCTAAAACCTGTATGGATCATCGTCTCTCTGATAATTTTTTATTTCGGAGAGAAGGAGACATTCATGAAATACACGAAAAAGGCAAATTAAAAATACTCTCATGAAAATCAAGATCGTAAACAAATCGAAAAGTCCTTTACCGTCATATTCAACAGAACATGCAGCAGGAATGGACCTGCGGGCAAATATCGATGAGGAAATTGTTCTTGAGCCACTGCAGCGTAAACTTATACCAACAGGAATTTATTTGGAACTACCGGTAGGGTTTGAAGCCCAGATCAGGCCCAGGAGTGGAATGGCCCTGAAGCACGGAATCTCTGTTCTGAATACCCCCGGGACAATTGATGCCGATTATCGCGGAGAAGTTGGCGTAATTGTTGTTAATATTTCATCTGAAAAGTATGCCATCAGTCCTGGAGAAAGAATTTGCCAGATGGTCATCAGCAGTCACGAAACAGCTGAATGGGTAGAAGTAAAAGAATTAATGGATACTGATCGTGGCGCAGGAGGATTTGGCCATACAGGGACTAATTAAGTCTGTCAATAGAGTTGGCGTGGCTGGATCATAAAGTTTGAGCGCAAGGCCTCGCCCGCCATAGTACCTATGTACGGCGGGCAAGGCGCACAAAATTTTTAAACCGCAGTATTCTAACGTATTCGAGGAGTTTAAAATGTTGCAGAAACGCATCTATCGGACTTTATGGACAGGCACTAATTAAAGAGGAAAAGTATTTAATGATATTGAGAAAGGGAACATATATCGTCCTGACATTGCTGTTTTGGTTTCCATTGCACGCACAGAAGGAGAATTCACACTACCAGTATGCGCTGATCGAAGCTGTGAAGCAGAAGAACCTTGGAAATATTCCGGGTGCGATTGAATTGTATAAAATGGTGCTGGAAGAAAAAGAAGGTGTAGCTGTGGCACACTATGAACTAGGTACGCTTTATGCCCTCACAGGAAACGAGGGAAAAGCGTTGGACCACCTGGAAAGATCCGTTGGTATGGAGCCGGGGAACAAATGGTACTTTGAAAGCTATATCGATGTATTATTGGTGCAACAGGAATATAAAACAGCAAGAAAGCTATTAAAGGAGCGGATTGGCCAGGAAGAAGGAAACGTGGATCACCTGTATAAACTTGCTAATGTATACTTCCTGGGAGGTAGATCACGAAAAGCTATCAACACACTTGAGGAAGTAGAAAAAACGTATGGCTATTCTGAAAAGATAACGTTACTGAAAGCCAATATTTATGAGCACAAGGGAGACTACAAAAAAGCACTGCAGGAAGTGCGTGACATCCTTGAACTTTTTCCTGAATCTGTTCAATTTCACATTGTGGCAGCGGAGCTGGCCAGGAAGAACAAAGAAGAGGACCTTGCTGCAGAATTCTATCGCGAGGTAATTGAGCTAGACAGTATGAATATCTATGCACTTACTAACCTGACTGATTATTACAGGGAGAAAAAGGATTTTGATAACAGTTTTTATTACCTGGACAGGTCCTTCCGTAGCAACGAAATAGCGTATGATAAAAAAATGGCCATCCTGGGGTTTTACCTTACAGATGAATACTTCGTACAAAACCATTTCAGAGAACTGGAGAAGCTGCTGATTACTATGCTTGATAAATACCCGGGAAAGCGGGATGTACATCTTTTTGCTTCCGACTTTTTTATCCAGAACAGGAAATACGTTGAGGCTCTGGATGCATTACTGCCATTGCTCAATTCGAAACAGGAAAAATATACGATGTGGAGGCAGGGAATCCTGCTTTCAAATGCTACTGACAGGAAAGAGGACTTGCTGAAGCTTGCAAAAAGGGCTTCTGAGATTTTTCCTGATAGTGCCGAGATCATCTTTTACAAAGGAATGGCAGAGTTCGAAACAGAAAATTATGAAGCTGTTACACGTACCTTTAGCAAAGAAAACCTCAGCAGGACGAATGATCCTGAATTGGATGCCCAGGCAATGATGCTCCTTGCAGAATCATACTATCAACTTGGAGTATATGCAGTATCAGATAGTATTTTCCGGGATATCATTCGTAGGGATCCGGATAATACACTGGTAATGAATAATTTCAGCTATTACCTGTCTTTGCGGGAAGAATCACTGGATGAAGCAGAGCGACTCAGCCGGAGAGCCATAGAACGTGAACCCGGGAACGGAATTTTCCTGGATACCTATGCCTGGATA
>CAZOXI010000312.1:0-4779 GCA_964583445.1 uncultured Bacteroidaceae bacterium
CAGATTCTATATTGTGCCATTGTCAGGGTAATTTCGGAAACTTATCCCAGTCGGGTGCTCTTTTTTCCAGGAACGCATTTTTCCCTTCCTGGGCTTCTTCGGTCATGTAATACAACATCGTGGCATTTCCTGCCAGTTCCTGGATGCCGATCTGGCCGTCCAGTTCAGCATTCAGTCCCACCTTGATCATCCTGAGGGCGATCGGGCTGTGCTGCATGATCTTTTTTGCCCACTCAACGGTGGTGTCTTCCAGGTCTTCCAGGGGCACAACCTTGTTCACCAGTCCCATATCCAGTGCTTCCTGTGCGGTATATTGCTCACAAAGGTACCAGATCTCGCGGGCTTTTTTCTGGCCCACGTGTCTCGCCAGGTAGGAAGATCCCAGTCCTGCATCGAAGCTTCCCACTCTCGGGCCCGTCTGACCAAAGCGTGCATTGTCCGAGGCAATGGACAGATCACACACTACATGCAGCACGTGACCGCCCCCGATGGCATAGCCGTTCACCATCGCGATCACCGGTTTGGGGATGGACCGGATCTGCTTCTGTACATCCAGGATGTTCAGCCTGGGCACGCCGTCTTTACCCACATAGCCGGCAAAACTTTTTACGTTCTGATCGCCGCCGCTGCAAAATGCCTTGTCTCCTTCCCCGGTCAGCACCACTACCCTGATGTCCTGCATCTCCCTGGCCAGGACAAGCGCGTTGCTCATCTCCTGCGTGGTATCCGGCGTAAAGGCATTGTAATAGCGCGGCCGGTTGATGGTGATCTTCGCGATCCCTTCAAATGATTCGAATTTTATCTCTTCGTACTCCTTTATTGTATTCCACTCACGTTTTTGCATATCACTAAGGTTGAATAGAATTAAAAAATTGCTTAAAGATACCACTATTTTCACTTGATGAAGTGTCCACCTCCATCACTGTCGCCGTTGCTCCTTTTTCAAACAGGGTATCCAGACCTTCGTCTACAGTATAGTCGTTATTTGCAAGCAAAATGTTCATTCCAAAAGCCTTAACAATGTGCTTTAGTGTAACCGGGTGCCGGGTAACGGAGAATTCCCCGAAGAATGGCATGCGGTCAGGTCCGTCAAGCAGCCTGAAGATTCCGCCGCCCTTGTCGTTAAGGACGATGATCTTTAAATTGGGTGGGAAATTTCGGTTCCAGAGCGCATTGGAGTCGTACACAAAACTGAGATCCCCCACGATGGCTACGTGGAGTTCTTCAGATACCATGGCAGCTCCCACTGCCGTCGATAATGACCCGTCAATACCTGAAGTCCCGCGGTTGCTTTGATAGCGCAGATCAGCCCTGGCCGGCAGCAACTGGGCATACCTGATCACGCCACTGTTCCCCAGGTGGACGGTAGTGTTTACCGGTATTTTCTCCAGGATCTTTTTTATTACCGAAATATTAGAAAAAGCTGCGGATTCCAGGAATCGTTCAGCCTTTTTGGCAGCGTATCTTTCGATTTTTTTCCAGGTGTAACCATACCTGTTTTTAGTTGGTGAATCATTCTTTCCATCCCTTGAATTTTCGCCTGCAACTTCCCCTGATTCTGCTAACAGATCTTCGATCCCTGGCAGTGCGCGGCCGGGTGTCCCTTCAAGCAACACCATCGGTGTTTTCTCCAGGCCCTGCACGAACAGCCTGGTTCGTTTAGAAACGATCGATCCGCCCATCGCCACCACAAGGTCGGGGATGAGGTCCTGCATCTCTTCTTTTGTGGCTCCTGAAAGCACCAGCTCCGGGGCAGAGATCATATGTGTCCCGTGCAGGTTGGCAATATTTTCCGCGATCAGGGCTACCTGGAACCGGGAGGTGAGTGCTTCCATTGTTTTCATGTTGATCGCAGTGTATTTGGCCATGCCGGCAAGGATCAGCACCTTTTTCTGCGCAACCAGGTGGTCACGGAGCTGTGCACTTTCTGAAGTGTTCAGTCCGGTACCATGTAAAGTAGGTTTACCCGTCCGGATGCCCGGGATGTCAGGTCGGGTCATGACCTTCTCCGGGATCTTCTTATAAAGTGGTTCATGTAACACCAGGTTCAGGTGCACCGGACCCTGACTTTCAATGCAGCCATGGCGGATTACTTCAGCAGCATCATGCATCACTTTGTCAAGGTGTGCCGCGTTCTCGAAATCCGGTGGAAATTCGAAAAATCCACAGGCATTAGGGCCAAAAACGTTCGCCTGGTTGATCCGCTGGTTGGTGAATTGAGGCGGGATCTCCGGTGGACGGTCACCAGTGAGTATGATCAGCGGTACCTGTTGGTTGTATGCTTCCGCTACGGCAGGGGCAAGGTTCAGTACGGCAGTCCCTGAGGTGGTAATCACTACCACGGGACGACCTGTTTCGGTAGCCATGCCGAGGGCCACATACCCGGCCGATCGTTCATCCACGATGCTGTAACAATTGAAATCCTTTTCCCGCTGAAAGACCTGGATGATCGGGGCATTTCTTGAGCCCGGACAGATGACGGCATTTCTGATCCCAAGCTGTTTGAGCAATTCCGCAAGGTCAGCGATGTGTTGTTTGAACGGCAGCGTTGTCATCCTTTTTCCTGGAATATTGTTCAATGATACTGAGCAACGATTTGGCTTTCCACTGGGTCTCTTCCCATTCGTCCTCCGGCATGCTTTCCAGCGTGATCCCGCCACCAATAAATAATGAAAGGTAATCGGGGGTGATCCTCATGCACCTGAGGTTGACAAATAGGTCCACACTGTCATCAGAGATCATCGGTCCCAGGAACCCTGCATAATACTCCCGGTCATGGGGTTCCAGCTGCTTAATGAACGAGATGGCCTCATCCTTGGGTTGTCCTGCCACGGCAGGGGTGGGGTGCAGGCTATCGAGCAGTTCCCAGATCCGGTGCTTCACCTGGGCATACCTGAATGAGAAATCGGTCCGGAGGTGCACCAGGTCGCCGGCCTTTTTCACATATGGAGAGGTGACCCGGTAATCTTTCACATTAAATTCCCTTAGGATATCGTGGATATAGCGTGTAACATATTCCTGCTCCAGCACCTCTTTCATGGTCCAGTTCCCCAATTTCATATTGGCCAGAGAGTGATTCCTTGTGCCGGCAAGTGAAACTGTGGAAGCGATCCCGTCCTGCAGTCTGAGCAACGGTTCCGGGGAGGCACCGAGCCAGAAATGCTGGTCACTCTTGAACAGGTATACGAACGCATTGGGGTGCCTGCGGCAAGTATCGTCAAATATTTTCCGTGCGTATGCGAGATAGTTGCCTTGTACCACCTTGATGCGACTCAGTACCGTTTTCTGAAAATGTCCCGTGGAGATCTGTTTCCTGATGGTCTTGACCTGTCGCATGTATTCTTCCTTATCCGTAACCACAGGACTGGCAATATCCCAGTCAGGTTGTGGATTGGATGGAAGTGAACGTACCTGGTCCAGCACTTCTTTGCCCGGATCGCCCTCAAAGGCAATATCGGGCTTGATCATGATGTATCTTTTCCCGTTACGGGTATCGAAAGGAGCCATCACAAATCCCTTTTTTTCTGAGATATCGTGAATGGATTTCCATTGGATCGTCCCAGGGGAGGTTTGCACATATGTCGTCACCGAAGATTGCTTCGGTAACCGAAACGTAACAAATGTTATATTTTTATCAAGTAACTGCCGGTATATTTCCTGTCGCTTATCTGTCATCACTTATCCTGCGCTCTCTTGTTCAGTATCTATTGACTTTATACTGTTAGTAACACGGCTGACAGAAATTAGTTTGCCCGAATCATCAGTTATTTCCACATCCCAGATATGTTTAAAAATACCCTTGTAGAGCAGGACGGCCCTGCAGGTCAGTATCCCCTCCTTAGCGGCTGCAAGGTGCTGACTGTTCACTGAGTTGCCCAGTGCAGCCTTACCGTATTTGTAGACGAGGAGCAGCGAGCCGGCGCCGGCAATGGTCTCTGCCAGGCTCAGGAATACCCCGCCATGCACGAAGCCTTGTGGCTGCTGGTGGACAGGCGTGATCTTCAGATTTCCAGTAATGGTATCGCCAGTGAATTCAGTGATGCTGATCCCCAGGTGGTCTGAGAAGCTGTTCTGGCAAATCCTGTTGATTTCCTGTATCGTCATTTTTTCGGGAATTGATCCAAAGATAGAAATTCATATTAAACAAGCTCAAATCTTCGATGCTTAAGTCACCTGTTTTTCAGCCACAAGCAACATGACCGAACCCAGGAACAGTCCTTTACTCCGGATGGTGATGAACCCGGCTTTTTCGAGGATGGCGGACATCTCTTTCTTTGAATAATAGTTTTTGGATGAACGTGCCAGGTAGCGATAGGCCTTCATGTTGCCGGAGATCATCCCGCCGAGGTAGGGCAGGATCAGCTGCAGGTACATATTGTTGAAAAAGCGCCAGATCCTGTTATCCGGTTTGCTGC
The DNA here is from genome assembly GCA_964583445.1 of uncultured Bacteroidaceae bacterium. Lineage (GTDB taxonomy): Bacteria > Bacteroidota > Bacteroidia > Bacteroidales > M55B112. The sequence continues at coordinate 4,416 of CAZOXI010000312.1, forward strand.
TCTCCAGGATCACCAGCCGGCCATAGGGTCGGAGGACACGGCGGATCTCTTCCAGGTGCTTGTCAGCATTGGAGTTCTCGTACACCAGGTTGCGGATGCCAAAGGTGATGCCAGCGGAATCAAAAGTGCCATCCGCATAGGGCATGGCGGCAACATCTCCCTCGGTGAAAACGATCCCTGCTGCCTTTCCAGCTTCATTCTCTGTTCCTTTTACGGCTCCTTTTCCACCTTTATTTTCTGGTCCATCCCCGGTGCTTTTCTCAGCTCGTTTACCGGCTCCGGCTAAGGGTCCATTTTCAGCTAAAGTTTTTGTTCCTCCATCGGCACCTACCCTGGTTCCCATCCCGGCGGCTTTCTCCCTGGC
>CAZOXI010000313.1:0-4777 GCA_964583445.1 uncultured Bacteroidaceae bacterium
CGAGGACGGCTCCTACCTCCGGTTAAAGCACGTGCAGCTGGGATATACGTTCAGCAACAGGCTCTCTTCGAAGATGCACCTGGAGAAGTTCAGAATCTATCTTTCGGCGAGGAATCTCCTTACCTTCACGAACTATTCCGGGTTTGATCCCGAGGTCGGAGGATGGGGCATCGACAGCGGGGTCTATCCGCAGCCGAAAACCTGGTACGCTGGCATCGAAATCGGTTTCTAGGTCTTCTGGTCGCCTCTGCTTACCTGTTCCGTGATGATTTTCCTGAAGGATCTATTCCACAATGAGTTTTGCAAAGGATCTATTCTACGATGAGTTTCGTGAAAGACCTATTCCACGATGATCTTTGTGAAAGTCCTGTTGCCCGAGGCTGTCAGACTACAGATGTAGATCCCTGGCTGGACTCCTTCAGTGTTCCAGGGAACCTGTTGCTTGCCCGGCAGGCGGTTTTCGTCGATCAGAGTGGTGATCTCCTTTCCCGTTACATCGAGGACCCCCATGCGCACCCTATCAGGACGCGGCAGGTCAAAGGCAATCGTCGTCGTGCCGTATGAGGGATTTGGATACACATGCAGTTCCATATCCCGGGCAGCGTACAGCGGTCCGGTCCCGGTCACCACATCCAGTTCCAGGTCAAATCCCATGCGGTGTGCTCCCTCTTCGGCCAGCACCCGGAGTTTCGCATGGCCCGCAGATGTGGCGGTCAGCCTTAGCGATGCCCCCTCGATCACGGCAGAGAGTTCATCTTCATACTCAGGGTCCATGCAGATCCGGTACGACATGGTTTTCCCGCGGATATGACGGAAATAGGCGGCAAGATCGATGGTTTCGGTGGTACCCTGAACGATCTGTTGCAGCCGGGGTAGCGAATCAAGGGTGATGTCACCGAGTTGGAGTGCGATCAGATCTCCTGCCGGCACATCTCCGGGCAAGCGTGGCAGTCTCCATCCGCCCAGCATATAGACCGTCCGGTCGATGGCGATCGCGGATTGCATCACAAGCGGTTCCGGTAACTGTCCCAGACAGATCCACTGGTCAGATGCGGGCACGTACTTAAACATATTGAGAGTAGCCACAAAATCCGGTGCCATCTTGATAAATCCCCCGAACACATAGATCTCGTCGTCGATCACTTCATAGGCGCACCCTTCAATTCCCAGGGTGTCAGGTGGCGGCGCAATAAACCGCCATTGATCGGTAACCGGATCATACACTTCCGCGGTGAAATTCATGTCTTCTGTATCGTCACCATACGCAAACGCACCTCCGATGGCATATACCTTTCCCCCGGCGGCTACCACAAAGTGGTCGTGCCTGACCGAATTCATATTGGATTTCTGCATCCAGAGGTCCGTTGAGGGATCGTACATAAAGACGCATTCGTGCGGTGAGATTTCCTCCTTAATCCCCCCGGCCAGGTAGATCTTCCCGTCGACCACCGCACTCCTGCCATTCAGGGGAAAAGGAAGACTGGTTCTCAATTCCCACCGGTCATGCACCGGATCGTACACATCGTGCCTGGACAAAGGTGCGGGATGAAAATGCTTCTCACCGATGGTAGAAAGATAATAATACCCACCCGGGAAATACCATTTCCCGTCAATGACCAGGTTTTCGCCTTCGCAATACCTGGGTGAAGGTATCGGTGCACGGTTAGTGTGCCAGGCATCTGTTTCCGGATCGTACACATAGAGCGTGTCATACGCTATGATTTTCCAGATATCAATATCTGAACCCCAGATGAAATCCGTGGCTCCCAGCGCAAAAATCTTCCCGTCAAAGCTGGCAAGCGATGCACTTGTAATGCTGTATGGGGCGGGCGTTTTCTCCGTAAATGTCCCGCAGTTGAAGTCACAATCATCTCCCTGGGCGTTCAGGTTGAGGGCCGCCAAAAGCGACAGCAGGGTCGGGATGCAATATGTGACGCGTTTCATTACCTGGTGCGGGAAAGAATGTACCTACAAGATAAGGGATAGATGGCAAATTGTCAATTCTGCATCTGTGCAGCTTTGCATTAAGTGGTTCAATGTGCGAACCACACGATCATTCTAGACTCTGCGGCTTTTCGTGCATTACACCTTTTGTGTGACACTCTTCACTCCCTCTCTCCTGTAAACGTCACGTCCACCAGTTCATCCATGGTGGTTTGAAACAACAGGGTGTTGTCACTGGGAAACTGCTCACCGAGATTGGTGAAAAACCCAATGCTTACGCCGGATCCGGGGAAGTAAAGTGATCTTGCATCCATACCAAGAAATATCCCTCCATGACCGTATGCATCGCCGTATGTATATTGTGTAATCTTCATGAGACCCTGGCACAGGTAGACCTCATCGAGGTATTGTTTTTCACCGGACATCATCACTTCAACCGTAGCCGGATCCAGGATATTCCCCGTCAGGATTTCCCGGTACATTCTGACAAACTCATACGGGATGGCAATCAGACCCACAGATCCCATGGAGTGTGCTGTATACATCATATCCAGGTCGGAACAATTCTGAAGTTCCCCCGGAATGAGCTCCATATATCCGTTCACAATATTGGGGATATCATCGGGATACTCCGGGGAAGACTTGTAATAGGTGTTAGTTAATCCCAGCGGATCGCTGATTTCCTGCTTAAAATAATCTCCAATGCTCATTCCACTGACCGCTTCCACGATCATCCCCAGCAGGGCGTATCCGGAATTTGAATAGGTTACTTCTTCTCCAGGATCAGCTATGGCCGGCCTGTCGTAGACGTATTCTTCCATGAGCCATTCAAATGAAGTGACTCTTTCGGGATTATTGAAGCGGTCCACCGTTTCATCAAAGCCAAAGATCCCATGACTGAGTCCGGATGTATGGCCAATGAGATGGCGCACCGTGAGCTCGTTTCCATTTGGGATGCGATCCACGGTTTCTTCAGGGAGGTATTCGCTGATCGGATGATCGAGATCTATCTTTCCCTCTTCAACCAGCCGCATGACCATGGTGGCAGTAACCGGCTTTCCCAGGCTTGCCGAATGGAACAAATGACACGAATGCATATCGGTGTTCTCTTCAAGGCTGGCCAGTCCTGCACAGCCTGCCCACCATCCGTATTCAGGAGTGTATACCACAAGGGACAGTCCGGGCAGCCCACCGATAACCGCGTCATCAAGGATCTCCTGGTAGAGGGTTGTATTCGGATTTGTGTCGTTACCGGTTTCAACCATGAATGTACAGGTATCAACAGGGATGTCTGTTGTGATCTTTTCACACGAGATCACTGCAAGCGAGAAAATAAAGATCGGGGGGAATATATAGCTGAGTTTCATGATTCCTGTTCTTAAGTGATTTCTCTTATTTACTGATGCTGTAGCGAATGCTCACACCCAATTGTGAATTGGGTAAAACAGGCATGATCGTCGTATAGGGTCCGATAACCATATACCTGTATTTGATGCATGCGGACAACTTACCGATCCCGTATCCTATGAGCATGTCAATGGGTACAGCCACGAGAATGTGCAGGGGATCCGCCGGTGTGTATGCTCCATTATCGTCCTGAACGTAGGTTTGCCTGGGGCTTACAAACAGGGAAGTTCCCAGGCCGATCATTCCCTCTGCAAAGAGTCCGGAAGAATTGCCGAACCGGTACCCAAGACTTGTGGTCAGGGTAACACCCCTTCCAGCGATCTCGGTCGAGTACCAGGTAGCCTGTGCGGTCTGGAACAGCGTCCGGTTCTTTTTCGTACGGTAATCCATCCCTGCACCCAGCGTAACAGCCGGATCGAAATGGCTCCCGAAGGGTTTATAAAAGGGCCAGAGGGTAATGGAATGATCCGCGACCTCTGCATACAGAAACTTCGATCGTTCCTGGGAAAGCGCCGGGACGGAAAGGAGCATCACGGCGAAAAGAATCAGTAGTTTTTTCATGGCGGATAGTATTTTGTTGAATCAGAAGCTAAGTTATGAGAGGGATCCGTGCAAGTCGAACGGTATCGTCGCAAAATGGAACGGTATCGTCGCAAAATGGAGTTTAGATTGCGGGAGTCCCGGAACTACGTCCGGGATGACAATACCAATAGACGAAGGAGTCTGATCTCGAAAAGTGAAAAGATCTTCATGATTTCAGGAGGCAGCGCTTCGGTATTCGGCGGGATTCACTCCGAAGTACTTTTTAAATGAGACTGCGAAGTGCGAGGGGTTTTTCATTCCTACCTCGTACATTACTTCCAAGATATTCATGCGGGTGTTCCGAAGCAAATGGGCGGCGCGTTTCATCCGTGCCATCCGGAGCAGTTCGTTGGGAGTGGTTCCGGTAATGGACCCCACCTTCCTGAAGAGGTGGGAACGGGTAAGATTAAGCGCTTCAGCCAGGTCACTCATGCTGAATTCCGGATCCGACAGGTTCCGTTCAAATACCTTCATCACCTCTTTCAGCATGGAATACTGGGCAGATGCTTCTTTCCTGTCGGTTCCCTCGAGGAAGTTCATTGCAAAATTCTCCCGCAGCCGCTCCCGCTGGTGGACCAGGTTGCTGACGCGGGCACGCAACTCATCCCGGTCGAACGGTTTGATGATGTAGTCGTCTGCCCCGGTCTCCAGTCCTTCAAGCTTACTGTGCTTATCAGCCTTCGCAGTGAGCATGATCACCGGGATGTGGTTGGTGACCGGGTCGCTCTTCAACTGCCGGGTCATCGCGGTCCCTTCCATCACCGGCATCATCAGGTCGGTGATTACCAGGTCCGGCAAATGCTTCCTGGCCTGCTCAATCCCCGACTGTCCGCTCTGCGCCTCC
>CAZOXI010000314.1:0-4763 GCA_964583445.1 uncultured Bacteroidaceae bacterium
GACCAGCGGTCCGTGTCATCAGCCGGTCGGTATTTCGTTCCTGGATGTGGTTGAATGTACTGGAACCCATCGAAAGGAACAGGATTCCGAAAAAGGTAAACAAAAAATCTTCATTGAGTGCCCCTGAGGCCCGATAATAGCCCAGAAACCCGGTGAGGGCCACCGGGATGGATATTTTGATCTTTCCAAGCTGTAAGAGGGTGAACAACCTGTCCCTGCGGCTTTTCTTCATTCCAGGTACATATGCATCATGATGCAGGAACCGGCAGGTGTTCGCCAGCCCCTGCCTTTATTCATTAATACTTTTGATATACTCGATGATCAGATCAACCTCCTTTTCGGATACCAGGTCTTCATAGGAAAGCATCAATCCTTTGTTATATCCCTCCACGATAGCAGCATCAGGATCATAGATGGAAGTCCTGATATATTCCTCATCCACCATCACTTCGGTTTTTTCCCCATCGATTGTTACCTCGACCATCTCTCCCCAGTGCCCCAGGTAGGAAGGACCTACAAGCTTCGAACCGTCGGACGAATGGCAGGCGTTGCACCCGTTTTTCACCAGCACCTGGAACCCCTGTTCTGCAGGAGTAAGTGTTTCATCCACCACAGATTCAACGGCCGTAGTATCCTGCAGCCATGCTTCAAACTCATCTTCCGGCATCACTCGCACACCGGTGTACATATAAGAGTGCTCCAGACCACAGTATTCAGTACAGAACAGGTCATACGATCCCACTTGTCCGGGAATGAACCACATCACCTTGTCCCTGCCCGGCACCATGTCTTCCTTGACCCTGAAGGCAGGAATATAGAGGCTGTGCAACACATCCAGTGCCACGAGGTCGAGTACCACAGGCTGGTTCACCGGTACATACAGGCTGTCTGTTCTCTTACCGTTTTCGTATTCGAACTGGAAATTCCACATCCTTGCAATGGCAGTCACACGCCTGGCATCTTCCGGCGGTTTCGTCATCGGCCTCCAGCCCATCCACCCGAAGTAGAACATCACCAGCACAAGCATGATAGGGATCACGGTCCAGATGATCTCCAGTTTTACACTGCCTTCGTCCTGTATCGCCTTTGGATGCCTGTCTTTGCGGTATTTACGGATGAAGACCAGCATCACGATGGTAATCGCAACCATGAGAAAGATCGAAACACCGAGGATGATCATGAATGCCAGGTCGACACCGGCAACAAAATTTGAAGCATTCTGAGGATCTATATCGTACATAATCAGTAGTTTATCGTATTATCTGAAAAAGTAATCGAGCATTGTCACAACCATCACGACCACTACAAGGGCAATAATCAGCCCTACCATTACCCTGAATATCCGCATGTCGTATTTCAGGTGCATGAAGATCAGCAGGACCAGGGTCGACTTGATACCTGCAAGCAACAGTGCTGCTGCACCGCTCCACCGTGCAAGTTCGATCTGCGTGATTGCTACGGACAACAGGGTGAGTAAGATGAGTGCTCCCAAGACCATTAGGAGGGTTTTGTACGGAATGATTTGATGTTTTTCGTCTGCCATAATTCAATGGGTTAAGCGATAAGGTAAAACAATGGGAAGAGGAAAATCCAGATCAGGTCGACCAGGTGCCAGTAAAGGCCTCCATTCTCCAGTAGTTGAAAATTATCGGGTTTGAGGCGATCGGTCTTCACATAATAGAAGATGAATCCCAGCAATACGATCCCGATCACAATATGAAACGCATGCAGCCCTGTCATAAAGAAATAGAGTCCGAAGAACAGTACGTCGCCGTACCCCAGCTGATCGAGATACGCGGAGCCGGGGAAAATGCCATGATTGAACTTGGCGCCCCACTCGAAGTATTTATTCACCAGGAATATGGCCGCCAGGAGGATCGTTGCAGCGATAAGCACCAGCGTAAGCTTCTTTTTGTGCTGCTGGATGGCAGTGATCGACATGGCGATCGTTGCGCTGCTGATCAGCAGGATGATCGTATTGATAGTACCGATGGGGACATCGAGTTCCTGGCTGGCCAGGTGAAAAGCCTCAGGGTGCATATACCTGTATACGGCATAGGTAATAAACAGTCCGCCAAACAGGAGCAGCTCCGTAAAAATAAAGAGCCACATACCGAGCTTTGATCCGATGTCGTCTCTGTGCGCATGTGCTGACATAAGCCTTCTTTTTAGTCGAATTTATAGGTTGCTTTATCGATGGTGGGAATCTCTTCGAAATTCTCCAGCGGAGGTGGCGATGGTACATGCCACTCCAGGGTGGTGCCTCCCCATGGGTTGGCAGTTGTTTTCTTTCCCGACCGGGCCGATTTGATGAGGTTGATTGCGATGATGGCAAAACCGGCAACCATCACGAGGGCGCCGAGTGAAGAGATGATATTCGGACCATGGTAATTGGGCAGGTAGTCAAAGTACCTGCGCGGCATCCCGGTGATCCCAAGGTAAAACATCGGGCCGTACAGCGTTACAAATCCGATGAAGAATGTAAGCCAGCCGGTTTTGGCCCAGGACTCGTCGTACATGCGTCCGTACATCTTCGGGAACCAGTAATGGAGTGCCCCGAAAAATGCAAATCCTGTTCCCCCGAAAACGATAAAGTGGAAATGTGCCACAACAAATGCGGTGTCGTGCAGGTGGACATTGGTCGCCAGCGCCCCCAGCACCAGTCCGCTGAACCCACCGACCATGAATACAAAGACAAATGCAGCAGCCCAGAGGAACGGTACATCAGTTGAGATGGATCCCTGGTACATGGTGGAGACCCAGTTGAATACCTTGATGGCGCTTGGAATGGCTACCAGGAATGTGAGGATGGAAAAGGTAAAAAGTGCCGTGCCGCTCATGCCGGAAGTGAACATATGGTGCCCCCAGACAAAATAACCGACGAAGGCAATGGCCATCGTAGAGATGATCATCGCCCGATAGCCATAGATCGTTTTTTTGGCAAAAGTGGGGATGATCTCAGAGACCGCTCCCATAGCCGGGAGGATCATGATATAGACCGCCGGGTGGGAGTAGATCCAGAAAAGATGCTGATAGAGGATCGGGTCGCCGCCTTTGGCCGGATCGAAGAAGCCGATGTTAAATACCCGTTCACCGATCACCATCAGCAGCGTGATCCCCACAATGGGAGTGGCCAGCAGCTGGATCCAGGCAGTACCGTAAAGGGTCCACGGGAACAGCGGCATTTTCAGCCAGGACATCCCGGGGGCACGTAACCTGTGGATCGTGACCAGGAAATTCAGACCTGTAAGGATTGAACTGAAGCCCAGTACAAATGCACCCAGTACCGCGGGCAGCATGTTCGTTCCGGTTTTGAAACTGTAGGGAGCATAGAAGGTCCAGCCGGTGTCGGGCGGACCGCCGCCTGTGAACAGGGAAGCTACCACCAGGATAGAACCGACCACATAGATGTACCACGAAAGGAGGTTCAGCTTCGGAAAGGCCACATCCTTCGCTCCGATCTGTATCGGGAGCAGGAAGTTGCCGAATATGGCGGGCAGACCGGGAATGATGACCAGGAAGATCATGATCACCCCGTGCACGGTAAATGTGGCGTTGTAGGACTGTGCCCCCATGATGGTCTTACCGGGAGCGATCAGTTCAAGCTTCATTAATAGCCCCAGGGTCACGCCAATAAAAAACCACCCCATGATCGAGTAGAGATAGAGTAACCCGATACGCTTGTGGTCAGTGGACAGGATCCACTTGAAAATCCCCTTTCTGCCACCCGATTCCTCCAGGTAGCTTTTTGGCGTGTCATGCTGTTTGTTTTCTGACATGTTATTGTGATTATGTAGTTTTTTTGCGTTTCTTCAGGATCAGTACCAGGAACACGATCAGGGCAATAAAAATCATCAGTGTCCCGGTGATCTTCGTGATATTCAGTACATATTCCTGTCCCTCCGGATCAAATGAATAGCAATACTGCAATACTTTGTTGATGGTGGGACCGGCTTTTCCTTCATTGGCATCAATCACTGACATTTTCAGATCAAAAGGAAGGAAATAAATGCCATTCATATACCGGGTGATCTTTCCTTCGGGTGAAGTAACCACCAGCGTGGCTGAATGTATGAAATCGTTGCCTACAGCCTTGTACCTGAAACCAACTGCATCGGTGAGCTTCGCGATGTTCGCACTGTCGCCCGTGTAGAATGTCCAGCCCTTTTCCGCCTGCTCCTTCTTTTCCATCAGGTTCTGGTAATTGTTCTTTTTACGCTCGGCAAGCATAGAGGATTCGCGCGGATCGAAGCTGATCGTGATCGCCTGGTAATCCTCGCCGATCACCAGGTCGGACTTGTCGATCACCTCTGCCAGTCCGTCCATCAGCGGCGAGCAGATGCCCGGGCAACGGTAATACACAAAATTGAGAATGGTGGGCTTGTCGTAAATGTCACGGAGGTATACCGTATCGCCTTCAATATTGAAAAGAAATACATCGAGGGGGATGGTGTCGTTGAGTTTTTCGTCTACCCCGATTTCAAGAGATTGTTGGGCCAGGTCCTGTGCCTGCAGGCCAATGAAAGCAGGCGCCATTACGAGTAGAAAAAGGAATTTCTTCATATAGTTTAAATGGGTGTTGGAAATTTACATATATAAAATGGTATATCCCTAATGGATTTGTGAGTTTTTTAGAGAACCAAAATTACAAAAAACTCCCATTTTGTGCGGAAGGCGCAGGGTTGGAAAGAGATGAAGATGTCTATTTAGAACTATTAAAAATAGCAATCTGATTACTTATTTTTACTTATACTGTATTAAAT
>CAZOXI010000315.1:0-4763 GCA_964583445.1 uncultured Bacteroidaceae bacterium
ATACCGCTACAAATCAGACGGAACGGTCATCGACACCTTCCGCACCGGCATCAACCCCGGTTTTTTCTGCTTCAGACCGGAGTAAAACTCCCATCCATTTATTTCCAATATTCTATAAAATCCTATGTATGTATTTTATAACTAGGTTCTTAGCGGGCAATTATCCATTCAATGAAAAATATCCGCAATCTGGGCCGATATGAACAGGTTTTTATAACATTAACAAAGGGATAATGCTAAATAAATGAAAAATCAACTTCCAACTACTAAAGCGTCCAGTTGGAAATAAATTATTATTGTTTCATTTTTTGAAACTTTTTTGTAATATCGCAGAGGACAATGAAGGTACATCTGATCAAGAAGCAATCAATTGAGGAATTCATTACAAAAAATAATCAAAGTAAATTGTCTTTTGAGATATGGTACTCAATCATTAAGAGAGCTGATTGGGAAATACCTGGTGATATCATAAGCACTTTCAAAAGTGCTGATATACTTGGAAATAACTCGCACAGAGTCGTGTTTAATATTGGTGGAAACAAATACAGAATCATTTGTAAATATTACTTCGGCAAAAAAATGGTTCATCTATTTGTAAAATGGATAGGTACGCATTCCGATTATTCCAAATTATGTAAATCGGGCAGACAATTTGAAATCAACAGATATTAAAGAAAATCATATGGGAACTCTAAAATACACTATCATCAAAAATAAAAATCAATATACAGCGTATTGTGATACGCTGGAAGAATTGATACTTAGAGATGACGGAGCATCTGAAGATGAGGTAGAACTATTAACACTTTTAATCAAGAAGTGGGACAAGGAACAAGGAACTTTATCAGATAAAGATCCCATTGAAATGCTCAAAGCACTTATGAGCGACCACCATCTGAAAGCCAGGGACCTGGTTGAAATTATTGATCTATCCAAAGGCACTATTTCGAAAATATTAAATTATCAGACGGGACTATCCAAGCAAACCATCAGGAAACTATCAGCCTATTTTAATGTCTCACAGGAAGCTTTTAATCGTCCCTATCCTCTGAAAAACCCATTGAATCAGAGCTATAAAAATGCAAGGTTATTGGAACCCGGAAAGAAATGAATGATATTCATTCAATTTGGTAACCACTCCGTTCCCTACACCGGAGACATCTACCTCGGCGACGCCATCGACCAGGTGCAGCGGGGCATCGTTTACCGCTACAAATCAGACGGAACGGCCATCGACACCTTCAAGACCGGCATCAACCCGGGATTTTTCTACTCTAAATCAAAAGCGCTCATGACCGACCACCGCCTGAAAGCCAAAGACCTGCTTGAAATAGTTGGACTGTCCAAAGGAACCATTTCAAAAATATTAAATTACCATGCAGGCCTGTCCAGGCAAACCATCAGGAAACTGTCCGCTTATTTTAAAATATCCCAGGAAGCGTTCAATCGTCTCTTCACACTAAAAAACGAACAATACCCTTATTTAGAACGTTTATTTATTAGCATCGTAATATATGCTAACAATTTGAATAATTGGGTGATAGATGAGGTGACCGAATTGGGAAAAGAGCCATTCATTTAAACATGTTATTCAACATAATTTTTCTGTTAAACAAATAACACCTCACTTGTTATATTTGTACTAGCAATACTGTAGGATTTATAATTTTAATCGTTTAAAACAATGAAAAAGCAATATTTAATCATACTCAGCGCACTTATTTTTGGACTTCAACACGGGATCGCACAGGAAAGCTTCAGGCTGGATGAAAGAAACAGCGAGATCACCGTGGAAGGTACTTCATCGGTGCATGACTGGGAGATGAATGCAACCGAAATGAATGCCAGCATCAAGCTCGCAATCGAAGACAATAAGATCAAAGATATCGTTAACGTGGATTTTTCAATGCCCACTGAAAAGCTGGAAAGCGACAACTCCATCATGAATAAGAAATCCTGGGATGCACTGAGGTCAAAAAAACACGAATCCATTCGATTTGACCTCAACACGGTAACCGGGTTTTCTATCAATGGAAGAACATTCAGCGGAACAGCTTCAGGCAGCCTGGTCATCGCAGGGAAAAGCAGGCAGGTGACCATCCCATTCACCGGGAACATCAAAACAGGGAACACCATTACCGTAACCGGACAGGAGAAGATCAACATGAAAGACTTTAATATCTCTCCCCCCACCGCCATGCTGGGTACACTGAAAACCGGGGAAGAGGTAACCGTGAAATTCAACATGGATTTCGTCTCTGAATCCCAATACACCGAGCTGCTGCAATAAACAACACTGCATCCCGCAAGGATGCCTATCAATAAGCAGGTAAAATGAACCGAGGATCTGCAAATAGAATGTTGTTGGCAAAACACAGTTTAACAGTGTTATTGCTGCTCATGTTGCATGCCTCGTATGTTGCTAAGGGGCAGCCCGCCCTTTCATCCATCAGCAGCGCCTGCAACAACTACATCAGCATTACCGGGGAGACGAACATCAACAATTTCAGCCTCGACCAGTTTGTGCCGGAAGACCTGATCTGTGGGGTAGGTGATTCACGCTGGATCAAATTACCCGAAGATGATGTATACCTGATCAGGGTCCCTGTCAGGAACTTCGAGGCATCCAACAGGATGGTTTACAAAGATTTTCTCGAGTTGATTGATGTGATCAAGCATCCGTATATCAGCATCTTCATTGAGGAAAAGGAATTTCAGCTCCTGTTTCAGGACCGCAGTTTCCTGAGGCCCAGGATCGGGATCTCAGTCGCAGGCACAACCCGGTATTACAATGTTCCCTGCCGGGTTGCAGACTGCGTGGACGGAAAAATCGCTGTCAGCGGACAAAAGACCGTTAAACTTACTGATTTTAAATTAGCTCCACCGGAGAAAACAATGGGTTTGATCAGAGTACAAAACGAACTAATTATTAATTTTGAGTTTAGTTTACCATCTGAATCAGGGATCAAACTCTCGAAAATTTGAAATTCAGTACACGGACAAGATATGGCATCAGGGCAATGATCGAAGTCGCGCATCATTCTCCGACCCCCGGCATTTTCCAGAAGGACATTGCGAAAAACCAGGATATCTCCAACAAATACCTGGACCATATCATTCACGGGCTTAAGGTAGCCAGGCTCATTGCAAATGTAAAAGGCAAAAAGAGCGGGTATGTGCTGACCAGGCCAGCCAGTCAGATCACTGTATTTGATATCCACAGCGCTTTTGAACCTGGCATATGCGTGATCGACTGTCTGAACAACGCGTACCAGTGTGACCGCATGGAGGGATGCGCGGCACGTGGATTCTGGGGTGCATTGAACCAGCAGATCACCATCTACTTCAAATCGGTTACCCTGCAGGATCTCGTCGAGAAAAAAACCATCCTGGAGGACGTCGAAACCTCCTGATCCAGTCGCACAACCCCTGGATCACCCGCAAAAATCATTTCGCCCCGGGTATCACGCAGCAGCAACATTCATTCTGCGACAACGTTTATTCCGTCGCAACGCTCATTCCTCCGCTGCTTCCGGTTCCTTCAGGTATTTATCCAGCCATCCCCTGAATTCCCGTTGCCACAGGATGCTGTTCTGCGGTTGCAGCACAAAATGCGATTCCTCCGGGAACACCAGCAACCGGCTCTCAATACCCAGCAATTTCGCGGCATTGAAGGCCTGCATGCTCTGTGTATAGGGGATCCGGAAATCATATTCCCCGGTGATGATCAATATCGGGGTATCCCATTCCCCCACCCGCAGGTGCGGCGAGAACCTATAATTACGGGGTTTGGGAACATCCCAGTAGGGCCCTCCATTGTCGTGGTGCACAAAAAACACCTCTTCTGTCTCGGTATACATACTTTCCGTATTGAAAATCCCGCAATGTGAAATAAAGGTGCTGAACCGCCCTTCATGGATACCAGCCAGGTAAAACACCGAATACCCGCCATAGCTGGCACCGACGGCACCAAGCCGTTCCGCATCTATATACGGCTCTTCAGCATATACATCGATCGCCGTGAGGTAATCCCGCATATTCTGTCCGCCGTAATCCGTCGAGATCTGCGCATTCCATGCCTGGCCGAATGTGGGCAATCCGCGACGGTTGGGTGCAACCACCACGTAATCACCCGCGGCCATCATCTGGAAATTCCAGCGGTAGGAGAAAAACTGGCTCACCGCACTCTGCGGTCCTCCCTGGCAATAGAGCAACGCGGGATACGTTTTGGTGGAATCGAATCCCGGGGGAAGGATCTCCCACACCAGCATCTCCTTGCGGTCAGAGGTTTGCACCCAGCGCGACCGCACTTCCCCCATTTCAATATGATCGTAAATATGCTTGTTCACGAAACTGATCTGCCGTGTCATGCCGCTTTCTGTTTCTATCCTGAATATTTCCGTGGCCATTTGCATCGACCTCACCCCGGCGGTCATTACATCACCCGCCAGCTCAAAGGAGGTGATATCATGCATGCCGTCGGTTACCATGGTAATATACATCGAATCAAGCACGATCTTGCCTACCTGGTAGGTTGCATGATGACCGGTAATGAACCAGATGGCCGATCCGTCTTCGCTCCAGGTAATGTGTGAAACATTCTGGTCAAAATCTTCCGTGAGGTAGCTGATCGTCATGGAATCCAGGTCCATCAGCATCAGCCGCTCCTTGTCCGCCTCGTACCCGGGCGTTTCCATGCTTTGCCACGCCATATACCTTCCGTCAGGCGAAAATGCCGGGTACTTGTCATACCCGTTCATCTC
>CAZOXI010000316.1:0-4762 GCA_964583445.1 uncultured Bacteroidaceae bacterium
ACTCGCTCACCCATAAAGCCAAAAATTTCTTAACCCAAAAATAACATCTTATTTACTTAAATAACAGTATTTTAAAATGCGATTACATATACATCTGACAAAAAATACGTAAAAATTTAGTACTAGGTCTTGCATAGTTCTAATATTTATCTATATCTTTGCATTGTTATGTTATATGCATAATAATGTATTCTGTTTTTGAAAGTACATAAAGTGTTGAGATTATGAACATAGAAAATGCAAAAGCACAGATGAGAAAGGGAACGTTGGAGTTTTGCATACTGGCAATCGTCAGTAAAAAAGACTGTTACGCTTCCGATATCATCAATACCATGAAAGAGAAGAATCTCATCGTGGTAGAAGGAACCCTCTATCCCCTGCTGACCAGGCAAAAAAACGCCGGTTTGCTCCATTACCGCTGGGAGGAATCCAGGCAGGGTCCTCCGCGGAAATATTATGCGCTCACAGAAAAAGGCCATGCATACCTGGCGGAACTCCAGGAATCCTGGAAAGATCTGGTAGATTCCGTAAATTCGATTATTGAAAAATAAAAAGCAACCGATGAAAAAAGCAATTAAAATAAACCTTAGCGGCATCATTTTTCACATTGATGAAGATGCCTATGAAAAGCTAAAGAAATACCTTGACGATATCAGCCGTCACTTTTCCAACAAGGCAGAGAGTGAGGAGATCCTGCGTGATATCGAAGCCAGGATCGCAGAACTCTTCCAGGAAAAGAAAAAGAAAGAAGAAGAGGTGATCTCCACCCCACTGGTGAACGAGGTTATAGAGATTATGGGAGACCCCAAGGATATTGTTGATCCTGTAGATGACGGAGCAACAGGTGCCGGGAGCTCGCGTTCTTCTTTCAATGGCCGTTCACGAAGACTATACCGTGATCCTGAAAACTCCGTCTTTGGGGGGGTCTGCGGTGGACTGGGAGCATATTTCAGTGTTGATCCGCTCATCTTCAGGATCCTGTTCCTGATCTTCTTCTTTGTGGGTGGTGCCTCTGTCCTGGTTTACCTGATTCTCTGGATTGTTTTGCCAAAAGCTGAAACCGCAGCACAAAAGCTGGAAATGCATGGTGAACCTGTTAATGTGTCAAACATCGAAAAAAAGGTACGTGAGGAATATGAAGCCACGAAGGAAAATGTAAAAAAGGCAGCAAATTCTGAAACAGCCCAAAAGACGAAAAAAGCAGCAGGTAATTTTTTTTCGGAGGTCGGGAAGATCCTGATCCTGTTCGTTAAGGTCATCCTTATCCTGATCGGCACCGCATTCGTGATCTCGGGCATCGGGATCCTTGTAGGTCTGATCTCAGGCACCTTTATCGGACTCCAGGTCTTCCCATTCTCAGATTTCAACTTCTCCCTCGGAGACCTGCTGACCCCATTTTCCGACCCTGTAAGTATCACCATGCTGATGATCGCACTCACACTTCTATTCCTCATTCCGGTCATTGCCATGATCTATGGCCTGGTAAAACTGATTTTCGGGATCAAATCGAGAAACCGCGGACTTGCTGTAGGATCTACATTGCTCTGGTTCGTAGCACTGATTATGACCGTCGGCATTCTTGCCATCGAAACGGGTAACTATTCCGACAACGGGATCAGCAGAACCACAAGTCAGCTGCCAGTCGCTTCCGATACATTATATGTATCCCTCAATGAACTACAAAAGCGGGAATTCGAGGATGACCTTGCATTCGATTTCGATTTGGATAACCAGTGGTACCTCACTGAAAACCTGGACCGGATCTATGGAATGGTCGAGCTGGATATTGAAACATCATTGAACAGGGAGTCCCGGGTGGAAATAGAAAAACGTTCCAGGGGGAAGAACAGGGAGGATGCTGAGCGCAATGCTGCAGATATTACCTATAATTACCGGCTTCGGGATAACAATCTTGTGCTGAATCCCTATTTCTTTATCGAGGGAGGCATCAAATGGAGGTTTCCCCGTGTGGAGATTACCCTGGAGATTCCTGAAGGTCAATATGTATATCTTGATACCGAAACCCGCGAGATCCTGGATGATATTTACAATGTGGACCACATATCCGACTGGCGGATGGGTGGAAAACTCTGGCAGATGACCGACGAAGGACTAAAACTGGTGGAGGAAGACTGATCCCCCGGGAGAATTATGAAAAATGATATTAACCCGGAAAGATATGATGAGCTTTCCGGGCTAATTTTATTTACATCCCCCCAGGATTAGGATCCATTCCTTACCATGGAAATAGCGATGCTTTCAGCTGCCTTAATAAGCGGATATGCAGCTGGTGATGCGGTCAGACAGGGATGGGTGCCAATTTGCGCGGTAAGCAATGAATTTACAGTCATCCTGTTCTGAATAGCCAAACCGATCACATTGGTTAGTTCGCCGGCTTCCACACCTCCAATAACTTCTCCGCCAATGATCACTCCTGAATGACGTGCACTGATCAGTTTAACAATTTGCTTATGCGCTCCGGGCAATTTACCGGGATGGCGATCCACACCCTCAAACAATCCTGTTTTGGTGTCAATTCCTTCTTCCTTCGCCCTTAATTCTGTTACACCGGCTGTACCAAAGCCAACATCCCCAATGGCAGTAGAATAAATAGCGATCGTTCCACTGAAGGTCTTTACAACATGCAGGTTGTAGAGGTTCATTCCAGCAATGCGGGCCTCAGCACAAGCTGTTGAAGCCAGCATGGTAGGAACCCGCTTCCTGGTCACAAAATCGCGCTTCTGGGCACAATCGCCCACAGCAAATACATCTTTTTCATGCGTTCTCATATATTCATCAACTGCTACAAAGTTGCTTTCATCAACGTAAATCCCCGACTCCGAAGCCAATTCACTGTTGGGCTGATATCCCATGGAGAGGATTACAGCGTCCATCTTTAGCTGTGTGCCATCTTCTAACGTCACAGATTCAACTTTGCTGTTTCCGTTAACGGACTTAATGCCCTTGCCGGTGATTACATTAACACCCCGATCAACGATCATTTCCTGAATCTTTTCCGACAGCTCCTCGTCGAATGCCAGGTTCAGTATATGCGGTAGTTTTTCAATCAGCGTGACCTCAAACCCCTGCTTGTTCAATTCATCTGAGAGTTCTACACCAATGAATCCTGCCCCGACAACGGCAACCTTTTTCATCTTGCGAAGCTTTGCATTCATTTCGTCCAGATAATTCCTGTCCTTGGGAATTACAAAAACATGATCAAGCTCCCTGCCCTCCAGCCATTCCGGAGCAACCGGGGTAGAGCCTGTCGCAATGACCAGTTTGTCATAACTGATCTCCTCGCCGCTGGCAAAGACCACCTTTTTTTCCTTATGCAGAATTTTTGTGGCTTCATCAACCAGCGAAGTAATCCCGTTTTTTTCCATTAAGGCATCCACCGGCATCAAGTTATTTTCACTTGATTCAAGGGTCCCGAAAATATATGGGATACCGCATGGAACCATCACATCCTTCTGCTTCTTCACAAGAATGAATTCCTTGTCAGGATGATGTGCTTTCCCGGTTACTGCTGTGACCATACCGGCAGCACTACCGCCAATAATTAAAACATCTGTATTTTTCATAACTTTTAACTTTATAATGTTGAGATGCCATTGCATCTATAAAAAAATCACCTTTCACTTGCAGCACATTGAACAGCAGAAAACAGGTAAAAAAAACGGTAAGAAAAATCCAGGAATAGTGATTCATATCCTTTCGCAGCACAACACTCCAGGCAATCAACCCTTATCTCTTTTCGATCAGATCAATTACCGAAGCGACTGTGAGATGGCCGTCTTTTGGTATGATCATCTGAATATGCTTGCGATCCATCAAATCCTTGATTTTAATTCCAAATGAACCTGAAATAACCTTCTGCACACCTTTTTCATGTAACAATCCTACTAATGCAGGTCCAACATCTTCATCTTTATCTTTATAAGGATTCGGAAAAGATTCAAGCGTCTGCGTCTCCGTTTCAAAGGTTACTATATATTCGCACCTGCCAAAACGCCGGTCAATACCTGACTCAAATGATTTTCCGATAGAGGTCACTGCATATTTCATAAACATTCATTCAATCCACAATCCTGTTCCATTTTCAGTACCATCGTATCATGACAAACATGACATTTCTGTACCGCCTGTGATTCTGATGCTGGTACCTGCACTTCAATACCACAATGTTCACACCTGAATACAATCTTCGCCGAAGAGGGCAAACCAACCTTAACGGAAGTTTCCTGTTTAAAAGGTTGTATTTCACCTGCACCACATAACGGGCATGCTGAAGGTTGTTCATGCGCTTGCTGGTGATTGAACCTGCATTCACAGGAATTACAATAATACCACGTACTGTCAAAATACACATGACCGCCCTCAATAATGATCTTTCGGCCCTGCACAAAACACTGTGCAATCTTTTTTAAGGCATCTGCATAGATCCGCGTAAATGTAGGCCTGGACACTCCCATCAACGCAGCAGCCTCCTCATGATTAAAATGGTCATAATCACACAGACGCAAAGCTTCGTATTCCTCCAACAACAAATTGACAGCAGGAAGATGCTTGTTCCCTGCCTCTCCTCCAAATGGCTTCAATCCCTTTATTTTAGGCTGCTCTGCAACTTTCCTGGGTGTTCTGGATCTTGGCGTCATGTTTTATTAATCTATTGCTCGGTGCAAATATAATGATCTATTGTTCATTTAAAAAAGTTTAAGCTACCTTTGTGAAAAAAATATCAGTATGACATCGAAACCAG
>CAZOXI010000317.1:0-4760 GCA_964583445.1 uncultured Bacteroidaceae bacterium
AGGAAAGATGTGAACATCAGCGGATCGGATGATATGCGGTTTTATGTCAACCCGGGCCGTACGGATACAATCTACCTGTATTCAAAAATCATCGAGGAGACCTCTATTCCTGAAATGACATTCACGGTCTCTTCTCATGACAATGTCATCAAAAAAGATAAACTGAAAAGACTGACTTTTGGATTCTTTTTCGGAATCATGACGATCATGATCCTGTATAACCTGACGATTTTTCTGCAGGTGAGAGAGAAAAGCTACCTCTATTATATCCTTTACATCATTGCCTTTATCGCATTTTTTGTCAACAAGGAAGGCTATATCTACGAAATATTACAACCCTTTACTGTTGAACCGCTCAATGTTTTCCTGTTACAAATCTTCCTGCTATGCTTCCTGCTGCTTGGCCGGGCTTACCTGGATACCAGGAAGAACCTCAGGATCTGGGACCGGATTCTGATGATGGGTATAGGGTTCATTTCCATCGGCCTGCTGCTGCACCTGGTTTTGTTGATACTCAGTTCAAATGGTATTGAGATCCCCTACCTTCTGACGGTTTTACTCATGTCGCTAAATATTATCTCCGGGATTGCCTCATTGTCGCTCATGATCATGCCCGCTTTCATTTTGCGGAAAAAAAAATTCGCTCCCGCCACCTACTTTCTCATAGCAAACCTGTTCCTGATCATCGGGTTCATCTTGTCCCTGAAGTTTACCCAAGTACCGGTGGTCGGAAAGCACTGGCTTGAGCTGGGTGTTACCCTGCAGATTGTCACCTTCTCAGTAGGCCTTGGAGGAAAGATCAGCTTATTAAAGCGTGACCGCGAGATTGCCCAGCAGCGGATCATCATGCAGCTTCGTGAAAACACTGCCCTGAAAGACAAGGTCAACAGGGAACTGGAAGACAAGGTACGTGAACGAACCAAGGAGATCAGGTTGCAAAAGGAGCAGATAGAGAAACAAAACAAAGAGATCAAATACAGTTTCGATTATGCAAAAAGGATCCAGAGTACGGTTCTTCCCCCTGTGGATGTTTTTGAAAACCTATTCGCCGAGCACTTCATTCTCCTTAAGCCCAGGGATATTGTGAGCGGGGATTTCTACTGGATCTCACAGAGAGAGAATAAAGTGTTCATCACCGCTTCAGACTGTACCGGTCATGGTGTGCCGGGATCTTTGATGAGCATGCTCGGGATCACCATGTTGCATGAGATCGTGAATGAAAAGGAATTCAGTCAGTCTGACCTGATACTCAACGAACTGAGGGTAAGTATCGCCAGGACGCTCAAACAGGAAGGCAAACCCGGTGAACAGAAGGATGGAATGGATATGGTAATGCTGATCTACGACCGGACTACCCGCGAACTCGAGTTTTCAGGAGCCAATAACCCGATGTATATCATCAGGGATAAAGAAATGATCGAGTACAAAGGGAACAATATGCCGGTAGCTTACTACGATAATATGACGGACTTTACGCGGCATACCATCCAGCTCGAAAAGGGCGACCGGATCTACCTGTTCACCGATGGATTCCCGGACCAGTTTGGCGGCCCCAATGGCAAGAAATTCAAATATAAACCATTCAAGGAGCTGTTGATTGAAGTACATGAACGTCCCATGGAAGAACAGCGCAGGATCCTGCAAATGGTTTTCGATGAATGGAAGGGGCACCTGGACCAGATCGATGATGTACTTGTAATGGGGCTGAGGTTCTGATTATTGCTTTTCTCCCGGAACATTATGCAATAGATGGTTAAAGATAGCTGTCAAATTCCATGCTGCTTCTCAGCAATTTTTATTTTCTTTGTATCCTGTTTCAAATTAATTCAATTCATTCATGGCAAAGGTATTGACAAGCAAGTCTGAGAATTACGCTCAGTGGTATAACGACCTGGTGATCAAAGCAGACCTGGCAGAAAATTCAGCTGTACGCGGATGCATGGTGATCAAGCCCTATGGGTATGCCATCTGGGAAAAAATGCGTGACCAACTGGACCGCATGTTCAAAGCTACCGGGCATGAAAATGCCTATTTTCCGCTTTTCATACCAAAATCCTTTTTTAGTAAAGAGGCCGATCATGTAGAGGGCTTTGCCAAGGAATGTGCCGTTGTCACGCACTACCGGCTGAAAAATGACGAGGTAAACGGCGGCGTGATGGTTGATCCTGACGCGGCCCTGGAAGAGGAGCTCATTATACGTCCCACCTCGGAAACGATTATATGGAATACCTATAAAAACTGGATCCAGTCGTATCGTGACCTTCCCATTCTTGTCAACCAATGGGCCAACGTGGTCAGGTGGGAGATGCGCACACGCCTGTTCCTGCGTACTGCAGAATTCCTGTGGCAGGAAGGGCACACTGCCCATGCAACGAAGCAGGAAGCACTCGGGGAGACCGAACTGATGGTCAATACTTATGCTGATTTTGCGGAATCATATATGGCCATGCCTGTGCATATTGGCGTTAAAAGCGAATCTGAAAGATTTGCCGGCGCCCTCGAGACCTATTGTATCGAAGCATTGATGCAAGATGGAAAAGCATTGCAGGCGGGTACTTCACATTTCCTGGGTCAGAATTTCGCGAAAGCATTTGATGTACAGTTCACCAGTAAGGAAGGAAAACTGGAATATGTCTGGGCCACTTCATGGGGCGTTTCAACACGGCTCATGGGCGCACTGGTGATGGCTCATTCGGACGACAACGGACTGGTTCTCCCCCCAAAGCTTGCACCTATACAGGTGGTGATCGTGCCTATCTACAAAGGTCCTGAACAACTGAGCGGGATCAGCGAAACTGCGGAAAAAATTAAAAAATCACTTGAGGAAAAGGGTATATCAGTCAAATACGATAACCGCGACACCCATAAACCCGGCTGGAAATTTGCAGAATACGAGCTAAAAGGTGTTCCGGTCAGACTGGCCATCGGCCCCAGGGATGTGGAGAACGGCTCTGTGGAACTGGCCAGGAGGGATACCCTGGAAAAGCATGTATTGCCACAGGCTGGCATCGCGAAACATATTGAACAGCTACTCGGAGAGATCCAGGAGAACATTTATAATAAGGCGCTCCGGTTCCGGACCGAGAACACCCGCGAGGTCGATACCTGGGATGAATTCATGGATATCATCAATAGCAAAGGTGGGTTTATTTCTGCCCATTGGGATGGGACACGCGAAACAGAAGAAAAGATCAAGGAACTGACCAAAGCATCCATCAGGTTGATCCCCATGGATGATTCCCCTGAAAAAGGCAAGTGTGTATACTCCGGGAATCCCTCCGAACGCAGGGTAATCTTTGCAAAAGCCTATTAGCAGTGCTCAATTCCTGTTTTTGAATCATTAACTCATTGCTTTGATCCCCTAATGAAAAATCCTTCAACATGCTTCTGAAAGCATTTCAGCAACATGTTTTTTCATTTTCTAATTGCCTTGAAATAAGCTAATTTTCGATTTTAAAAAATGTATAGAAAATGAGAACAATAAAAAGATCTGTCTGGCTGGTTTTTATCATGTTGATACTGGTTTCCTGTACCAATGAAATCCCGGAATATCATGCCCTTTTTTCGGGTACTACACCGGTCATTGAGGTCGGGGATGAAACCATTGAACCCTTCGTGGTATTTCTCGATATCGACCAGGAATATATCGTGTACCAGGAAACCAACGTTCCCTACGCAATCGAATATGAAACAACCGACATGGTGCTGTTAGAAACAGATCTTGTGCTAAGGGATGATATTGAAATAAAAAAGATTTCCTATTCAAGATCTGAAGAGACCCTTATACTGGAACTGGCGGGATTGAACCGCAACCTTGTACTTGAAAAATATGACCAGATGATCGAGCGAAAAGCAAATGAATTTGTCAGTGTAAGCCTTACTTCAGATATTTCCCATCTTTCAGATAACCAGAAGGAGATGCTGTTGAAATTGTTCGAAGTTTCGGAAATTATGGATGCACTCTTCTGGGAAGAGGCATGCCCGCAAAAAGATGAGATTCTCTCCGGCCTCTCGGACCCGGATGTTATCGAATTCTTTCACATCAACTATGGTCCGTGGGAACGGCTGAACGGAGACCTTCCCTTCCTCACCAGTGTCGGAAAAAAACCTGAAGGGGCTGGTTTTTATCCCCCGGACATGACCCGTGAGGAATTTGAAAAATTCGATGCGGAAGGCAAAAAGAGTCTGTATACATTCATCAAAAGAAATGCAGCAGGAGCACTTGAAGTGGTACCCTACCACGTGGCATTCGAAAACCAGGTTAAAAAGGCTTCTTCCCTGTTGCTTGAGGCTGCTGACCTGGCTGAGGATGAAGGCTTTGAAAAATACCTTCGACTCAGGGCCGAAGCACTGCTGACCGATGACTATCTCGCATCTGACATGGCCTGGATGGACATGAAATCCAATGCGATCGATTTTGTAGTCGGACCCATCGAAAATTACGAAGACAAACTCTTTAATTATAAGGCTGCACATGAAGCCTTCATCCTGATCAAAGACAAGGAATGGAGTGAAAGACTTGCATATATCAGCTCCTTCCTTCCAGCATTACAGAAATCACTTCCTGTGCCTGAAGCATATAAAAAAGAAGTGCCTGGAAGTGATTCAGACCTGGGTGCATACGATGCAGTATATTATGCAGGCGACTGCAATGCATCGAGTAAGACCATCGCTATCAACCTTCCCAACGATGAGAGAGTGCAGCTGGCCAAGGGAAGCAGGAAACTGCAATTGAAAAATTCGATCAGGTATAAATTTGA
>CAZOXI010000318.1:0-4748 GCA_964583445.1 uncultured Bacteroidaceae bacterium
ATCAGCGGCACATGCGCACCTCCGATCACCTCCGATGCAGCCACCCTGACCATCGACATACGTCCGGAAATCCTGATCGATCCGGCAGACAGATCGGTATGTGAAGACAGTGACATCATGCTGTTCGTGAATGCCGGCGCAACGACCCAGCCAGGGTATCTCTGGGAATACAGCAGCAATGGCGGTGCAGGATGGAACGATGCAGCCGCACTACCGGAAATAATGGTTTCCGACAACGACACCCTCGATATCGCAGCCATACCTTCGGCCTATGACGGGTACCTGTTCAGGGCCAGCGTTTCAGGAAAATGTCCGGTAACAATACCTTCTGCAGAGGCGTTGATCACCATCAGTGAGAAACCGGAGATCGCCGATCATCCGGATGATGTAACAGCATGCGAGCAGGACACCGTGATCTTCACCGTGGATCCCGGCCTCACCACGGCTCCCGCATTCGTATGGCAGTATTACAACGGCGCCAGCTGGTTCAATGTCCCCGCTACGATCTATGAAGGCATCAACAACGATACATTGCAGATCAACGGGGTAAACAGCAGCATCAACGGTACGCGTTACCGCGTAGTGGTATCTGGAGCATGCGCCCCCGACAGCATTTCCGAAGAGGCGATCCTGACCGTCGAAGAGCGTCCTGAAGTGATTGGTGTGCCACTTGACCAGACCATCTGTGAAGGTGACAATACATCCTTCGGTATCAGTACCGGGGCTACCACTTCGCCCGTGGTCACGTGGGAATATTTCAACGCAGGCAGCTGGAACACTGCCACAGGAGCGATATTCAGCACAAATGCAAACGGCGATACGCTGCTGCTTACTGCTGCAGACGCAAGTTATAATGGCACTCTTTACCGGGCGATCGTCGGTAACGGTTGCGGACCGAACGATACCTCGCTGGTTGCAACGCTTACTGTTATGAATCGTCCTGCTATCCTCACCCAGCCTGTTGACGCATTGGCATGTGAGGGTCTGCCGGCACTTTTCGGCATGGATGCCGGGATCACTTCCGATCCGGTCTACCAGTGGGAAGTGAACGATGGCGTAAGTGGCTGGAATCCGGTATTCGGCACGCAATATTCAGGTGCAGGTACCGATACGCTTCAAATCCTTGCAGTAAACAGTTCCATGAACGGTTTCAATTACCGGCTGATCCTGGGCGGATACTGTACACCGAACGATACCAGTGACGTGGTAACCCTTACCGTTACCGAAAACGCCGAAATCACAGAACAGCCGGTCAACGCAGCCATCTGTGAAGGCAGTGATACCCTGTTTACCGCCAATGCAGGGTTCACCACCAATCCGCAATACCAGTGGTTAGTGGACGACAACAGTGGCGGGGGCTTTGTGCCCGTGACCAATGCGGGTGTTTATTCCGGCGCGAATGCTTCGACGCTGGTGATCACCGGTGCGCCCTTCAGCATGGACGGTACTACCTATCAGTTGGAGGTGACCGGAGATTGCGGGGCACCTGAATATTCGAATATTGTTGAACTGACTGTCTATAAGGCACCTGAGATCGTTGAACAGCCGCAGGATACCGCCACTTGTGAACTGAACAATGTTTCATTCACCATCGACGCGGGCACGACCACGGCACCGCAGATCCAATGGTACGAAAACAGTGGCGCGGGTATGATGCCGCTGACAGAGGGTGGCGGATATGTCGGAACCAACAGCACCACGCTGCAGATCTTCGGTGTGGATTCGGCAATGACCGGGTACACCTACGAAGCAACCGTAACCAATAGCTGTGGTGGACCGCTGACATCTGATGCAGCAACACTGACCGTTTATGCAGCACCGCAGATCTGGGTACAGCCCGAAGATGCAACCATCTGTGAAGGCGACGCTACCACATTCTCAGTGGATGCGACAGGAGAAAACCTGGATTACGACTGGTACGTGGATGATGGATCAGGTGCTGTATCCGTTGCGAATGGAGGCATTTACTCCGGCCAGGGCACCGCAACACTGCAGATTACGGGTGCCGACAGGGACGACCATCTCAACAGGTACTATGTGCGTATCACCGGTGAATGTCAACCGTGGGTACAGTCCAACATTGCATTCCTCTACGTGGACAATCCTCCCGAGATCCAGGTACAGCCTGAGAACGATACAATATGTGAATTCGGAACAGCGAGCTTCAGCGTGAATGCAACCGGAGGCGGACTCACTTACCAGTGGTATGAAAGTACAGATGATGGTGCAACATTCACCCCGTTGAGCGATGCAGGATTCTATATCGGAACGGAACTCTCCACCCTGAATATTTTCAACGTGGACCGGAATTTCGATGCCAACCAGTACCGGGTGGTTGTATCCGGAACATGCACTCCTGAGCAGCAATCGGTGGATGTTTCGCTGACCGTTCAAACTCCACCTGTGATCATTACACCTCCTGCCAATGTGGGTGTATGTGAAGGTGAACAGGCAGTATTCAGCGTTGTGGCAGAGGGATCCGATCTCCAATACCAGTGGAAAGTGAACAGGAATGACGGTAGCGGGTATGTGAATATCGCGGATACGGACACTGCCTACACCGGCGCACTGACCCCGACGCTGACCAAGCTGACCTCGGATGCTTTGACTGAAAACGGATACAGTTACAGGGTGCAGGTTTCAGGTCCGTGCACACCTGCACAGTTAACCGATCCGGTACTGCTGAATATAAGCAGTTTGCCAGAGATCGTTTTCCAGCCTGAAGATGACGAGGTATGTGAAGGTGGGGCCACACAGTTCAGCGCATCCGCATCCGGTCCCGATCTTGTTTACCAGTGGATGGTAAGTACAGACGGTGGCAATACCTGGACTGCGCTGTCCAATGATGGTATGTATGAAGGAGCTGATAGCGATCAGTTAACAGTAAACAATACCACAAATGCCATGAACGGCAACCTGTACCGCCTGGATGTCAGCAGCAGCTGTGCACCTGCGATGAGTGATGTTGTGGAGCTCACGATATGGGAGAATCCGACAGCGAACATTACAGGAGACCTGCCCGGCTTCCCGCAGATATGCGGTGGCGAGCTGCTGACCATAGACGGGAACCCGTCTGGAGGCTCAGGAAATTACACGACGCATCTCTGGTCCGGTGACGTACTTCATGTAAGTCCTACCAACCAGCGGACGGCTGAATTCCGGACCCGGGTGAAAGGCGATTACAATATCAATTATACGGTAACAGATGACAACGGCTGTTTCGGCCAGGCCAGCGTGGTAATTCAGAATTTCAGGCCCACAGCACTTTTTACATCCAATGCAACACCCAGCTGCGGTGACCTTACTGTGAACTTCACGAACAAGTCTTCGGCCGATGCAGTGAGCTATGACTGGGACTTTGATAATGGTGCTACCAGCACTGAGGAGCATCCCACCCAGTCTTTCGACAACCTGGATCCCACCGGTCTTGTTGCCTATTACAATGTGTCCATGGTGGCAACGGATGCGCAAGGGTGCAAGGATACTGCACTTAGTGTCGTGACCATCTACCCGAAAGTCGATCCTGAGATCACTGCTACCCCGACAAGTGGATGCCAGCCCCTCGAGGTATTGCTGGAGACCAGGCCCGGTGCTGCTGCTTACCTTTGGGATTTTGGAGACGGTACGGGTGAGAACGGAAGCTATACTGCCTACCATGTATATTCAAACCTGGGCACGGCAACCAAAACGTTCGAAACAGTGCTTCAGACCACATCCGCCTATGGGTGTACAGCGACAGATACCGTGGAGATCGTCGTGGACCCGGTCCCGCTACCTAACTTTACTGTAAGTCCGGATATCCAGGTGATCCCGGAAAGCGGCAATGCACCGGTGACATTCACCAATCTTACTGCCGATGGTCCGTGGACATTCGAATATGATTTCGGTGATGGTTCGCCGAATTATACCACCAGCAGTTATGCAGCTGTTGAACATACCTATACAGCTGCAGGTATTTACACGGTCACACTCTATACCTATCTAGGTGATTGTATCGACAGCGTAAGTACCGTGGTAACCGTCAATCCACGTCCGCCGGTGGCAGGTTTCACATCCATTACCGAAGGCTGCCATCCATTGGAGATCGCCTTCACCAATACATCAAAATATGCTGACAGCTATACCTGGCAGTTTGGCGACGGATCGATATCCAGGGAAGAGAACCCAGTACATGTCTTCTACCAGCCGGGCGAATATACCGTGAAATTAATCGCGAATGGTCCGGGTGGCACCGACCAGGCTTCCGTGGTGATCACCGTGCATCCGACGCCACAGGTATTCTTCAACTATGCACCTGATTCGGTGTTCGTCAACGACAAGCCCGTAAGGTTTTTTAACCTGACCTCCTATGCCGACGAGTATTACTGGGACTTCGGCGATGTGAGCGAATATGACGATGAGGTGGACAGCGAGAACAACTCCACCCTCGTCGATCCGGTCCATGTCTACATGTACGAAGGATGGAAGGATGTGCTGCTGATAGCCAGTAACCCGAATTGTGTCGACAGTCTCTTCATCCCGATGGCAGTGAAAGTGATCCCCGCAGGAGAACTACAGTTCCCGAATGTCTTCCGTCCGGGTGACAGCCCCGTTTCCGGGATCAATGTGAATGATCTCGCGGATGCCGAAAGGAACAAAGTATTCTTCCCGGGTGTCAACAGGCAGGTACAGGAATACCGCCTGTATATATACACTCGCTGGGGAGAACTGATCTTCGAGACCGATGATATCAATACCGGCTGGGACGG
>CAZOXI010000319.1:0-4743 GCA_964583445.1 uncultured Bacteroidaceae bacterium
ATTTACCAGAACCAGTTGTCGGATACAAAAATGTCACTCACCAATGCCATCATTGACTATAAGATCGAATTGCTGAACCTGAAAATCCAGTCACTCTATGATTTTGAATTACAGCAGCCCATCATCCCTGATGAGCTGAAGCAGTCTGATGCGTTGAAATGATTTAAATAGAATACAAGCTACATAAACCAAGAAAATATGAAAAATCTGAATATCCTGGCCGCTGCACCTTTCCTTATTGCGATCATGATACCGTCCTGCAGGCAGCCGCAAATGGAAGTATCTACCGTCATTGAAGTGCCCGTGGGGGTGATTGAAGTGTCCACGGCAGACATCGAGGAGTATATCAATACCACCGGAACAGTATATGCCATGAAGGAGGAGACCCTGAAATCCGAGATAGCGGGAAAATACCGCCTCCAGGTCAACCCGGCCACGGGAAGAAGATATGCCATTGGTGACCGGGTGAAGGAGGGTGCCACTATTATTCAACTGGAAGATGAAGAGTACTATAACGGTCTGCGGCTTAAATCGAAGGAGGTGGACTACGAGATTTCAAAACAAGAGTACGAGAAACAGAAATCGCTGTATGAGAAAGGAGGGGCCACCCTGCGGGAGCTGAAAAATGCGGAGATCAACCTGATCAACACGGAGTATGATATCGAGGCCGGCAAGCTCGACCTGGCGAAGATGTCTGTGCGTGCACCTTTCAGCGGCGTGATTTCAGACCTGCCCTATGTTACCCCGGGATCACAAATTCCCAGTGGTACCGAACTTGTGAAGGTGATCGATTACGATGCGCTTTACCTGGAGACCAGTCTTCCGGAAAAATATTACGGCAATATAGATCAGGGATTTAAGGTATATGTGACCAGCTATACCAATCCCGGGGACACACTCATCGGAAAGATTACCCAGATCGCACCTGAGATCGCACCCGAGTCCAGGACGTTCAAATGCTTCGTTGAGGTGGACAACGGACAGCGGATCTTACTTCCCGGGATGTTTGTCCGCGCCGATATGGTGGTGAACAGTTCCGAGCAGACCATCGTGATCCCAAAGGATATCATTGTTAATTTTAACCGTCAGCAGATGGTGTACGTGGTTGACAAAGGTGTTGCGAAGGCACGATTTATCACCACAGGACTGGAGAATAACGAGCAGATCGAAGTGAAGACCGGCCTGGAAACAGGAGAGAGTATCGTCAGCAAAGGATTTGAAACACTACGCGACGATTCAAAAGTCCGGATCATCAGGTAGCCATTTAAACTGCAACACATGTTACAATCCATTACGCGCTTTTCTGTCAAATACCCTGTCACGGTCAGTATGATCATCCTGGCCACCTTGCTCCTGGGGTACATCTCCTTTGGAGAACTGGGGATCGATTTGTTCCCCAACCTGCACAGTCCGAGGCTATACGTTGAGGTCCAGTCAGGAGAGCGTCCGCCTGAAGAGATGGAGGATCAGTTTGTGGACCGGATCGAATCCCTGGCCATCCGCCAGAGTGGTGTGGTGAATGTCTCCTCCGTCTCCAGGGTTGGGGTCGCCCAGATAGAAGTCGAGTACGCCTGGGAAAAAGATATGAACGAGGCCTTCCTTGACCTGTCCAAAGCCCTTGCAATCTTTAACCAGGACGATGAGATGGATGAGCTGAATATCACACAGTTCGATCCGAATGCCGACCCGGTCATGCTCGTGGCCATGCGGCACCGTGAAAGCAGTAACCTGGACGAGATGCGGAGCGTGGCGGAGAACTACGTGCGCAATGAACTGATCCGGCTGGAAGGGATCGCCGATGTGGAGGTGGACGGTGCCGAGGAGTTGGAGATGCTCGTAGAGACCAGTGAATCCCTGCTGGAATCGTACAATATTGATCTGGCCACCATCACTGCCAGGATCAACAGTTATAACCAGAACATCTCCGGGGGATCTATCGTGGAGATGGGACGGCGGTACATCGTTCGCGGATTAAGTGAGTTGGAGCAGATCAATGACCTCGAGGAGGTGATCATCCGCATGGCACCTTCACAGCAGGGAACAGAAGCTGAACGCGTTCCGGTGCTGCTGCGCGATGTGGCCACGGTCTCAATCAGTCCAAAAGAAAAGGAAAATGCAGTCACACTTGACGGGGCTGCCTGCATCGGACTCAGCATATACAAGGAGATGCGTTACAATACGGTGAAGGCGGTGGCAGATCTGAAGATGGCATTGGATGAGATGGAGAAGGCCCTGCCAGGTTATACATTTACCATTGTTGAGGACCAGGGGAATTTTATTTCGGGGGCCATTGGCGAGGTACGTGACAGCCTGATCGGGGGGATCTTCCTTGCCGTTTTTGTGCTGATGCTGTTTCTCCGGCGCACAGGTCCTACGGCCATTGTCAGTGCTGCCATTCCCATTTCCATTATCGCAACATTCGTGCTGATGTACTTCACCGGGCTGACACTCAATATTATGACACTCGGCGGACTGGCCCTCGGTGCGGGGATGCTGGTGGACAATGCCATTGTAGTGCTGGAAAATATATTCAGGAACCACGAAGCAGGAGCGCATACCGACGATGCAGCCGTGATCGGCACATCACAGGTAGGCGGAGCGATCATTGCGTCCACACTCACCACCATTGTTGTTTTCATCCCCATCGTTTATTTGCATGGTGCTTCAGGTGAACTGTTCAGGGAACAGGCGATCACAGTGGCATTCTCGCTGCTGTGTTCGCTGTTCGTTGCGATTCTGATCATCCCCATGCTCTATTCCCGCCTGTATCGGAAAAGGCACCCCTTTGCGGGCAAGTCCAGGCGTTCTGTGAAATTCACCGGCTACGGCAGGTTGCTGGGACGTATCCTGGACCACAATGCATGGGTGCTGGCAGGTGCTGCATTGCTGATGGCGGCCGGATGGCTGATGCTGAAACAGATTGGCAGTGAGTTCATGCCGCGGACAGACGCGCGTGAATTCTATGTTGACCTCCGCATGCCGGAAGGAACCAGGCTGGAGCGGACAATGGGAGCGGTGCAGACCATGGAAAAAATTATCCGGGAGGTCGCCGGGGAGGATGTAGCGATGATCTATAGTGAAATTGGTCCTACTTCCGGGTTGACTTCCGGTGGCATGAATGTCTTTGATGACCAGAATATGGCCACGATCAAAGTGATGTTGAAGGATGAGGGAGCAGGGAGCACTGCAGGGCTCATCGCCACGTTGGCGGCTCATTACGATGGTGATCAGAATTTTACGGTCCAGTTCAGACAGGAAGAAACTGCGCTGCAATCTATCCTTGGTACAGAAGGTGCTCCGCTGATCGTTGAGCTTCGGGGCGAAGAGATGGATGAACTGGAGCAACTGACACTGCCTGTCATGGAAAAACTGCACGGCATTGAAGGAGTGTTCAATATTGCATCTTCGGTAGAGGGTGGGGCACCCGAAGTGGAGATCCGCATCGATCGCTACCAGGCAGGCCTCATGAATGTGGATGTGAATACACTGATCAGCCGCGTAAGCGAAAAATTGCAAGGTATTGATGCAGGTGAAATGAATGTAAAAGGAGAATTGACGGATATCACCGTGAAACTGGGGGAACTTTCGTTGCGTGACCTGGAAATGCTTACCATCGAGGTGAACAATGTGGCGGTCCTTCTCCGGGAACTGGCCGAAATCAGGATCGGCACTGCTCCCAGGGAAATCCTCCACAACAACCAGAACAGGATCATTGAGATCACGGCTGACCTGGCCGGGGATGTGCCGCTGGACCAGATGGCGGAGACCATTGATGCAGCCCTGTCGGAGATAGCATTCCCACCCGAGTACAGTTATACGGTCTCCGGTGAAGAGGCCATGAGAAAGGACGCTGTCGGGAATTTATTGTTTGCATTATTGCTTTCCCTGGTGCTGGTCTACATGGTGCTGGCCGCACAGTTTGAAAGCCTCCTGCACCCATTCACCATCCTGCTCACCGTTCCGCTTGCCGTGGTGGGTGCGGTGGCGATCTTTTTCATCCTTGGGAAGGCACTCAATATCATGGCCATCATAGGCATTATTATGCTGGTGGGGATCGCTGTCAACGACTCCATTATTCTCGTGGATGCGATCAACCAGTTCAGGAGGGAAGGAAATCCGCTGAAGGATTCCATTATCGCAGCAGGACAACGGCGAATCCGCCCGATCATTATGACCACCCTGACGACCATCCTGGCTTTGCTTCCCCTGACCTTCGGGTTTGGAGAAAGTGCTTCGCTGCGCTCGCCCATGGCCTGGGCTGTGATTGGAGGTCTGATCACCTCTACACTGCTGACCCTCGTTGTGATCCCCAGCATTTACATGCTGCTGGCCCGCCTGGAACCGAAACGATTGAAAACCAATCCGGAGGACAGTGAATAAGCATTTTATCATACAGCGGAAAGTACTTATCTCCATGATCTTCGTGGCGACCACGATGCTGGGTTATATTTCCTACCAGCAACTCAACATGGAGATCATCCCGAATGCTGAATTGCCCATGCTGTTCATCCAGGTGAATGCCCGGAACGACATGACCCCCGAATACATGGAGCAGGAGGCCATTATCCCGGTGGAAGCAGCAGTGGCTGCCCTGGACAATATTGAGCGAATCGAATCTACTGCCGGACGCAGGAGGGGCATCGTGATGATTTACTATGAAAAGAGAACGGACCTGAAATATGCCTACCTGAAGCTGGATGAACGCGTTGCGGCACTGCGCAACTCACTTCCGGATGAATTCAC
>CAZOXI010000320.1:0-4713 GCA_964583445.1 uncultured Bacteroidaceae bacterium
AATTATTAAACCCTCATCATTGACCATAGAAATTTTGCTTCGCCGAGCTAAAGGTTCAGCAGAGCAATGATAAAAGAACATAAATAAGATATATACGAATGAGAATTCTGCTCACCGGGCTTACCGGATATATTGGAAAAAGGCTGCTTCCGGTCCTGCTGGAAAATGGTAACGAGGTAATTTCTCTTGTTCGGGATGCAACCAGGGTACAGGATCTACTGGTATTCCATGATGCCGGCACATTTTTTCATGTTCAGGAAAATGGCCGAAAAAATCGTGTAGTATACATAAAAAAAGGCCGTCTTGCGACAGCCATTTTTTTATAGAAGATATATGTCAGGGTTAGCTCAGGTGGTTTGCATGCCGGGAAGAAACGCAGCGATCAATTCGACAGCATCCTTCTTCTCAATCTTGCGGTTTTTCCTGAGTACGGACTGATGCTGATATTCAAGGTGATCAAAATGCTCATGTGTTTCCGGATTTGTAAACATCACTTTCCGAACACCAAAACCATGCTTGTTACAGTCATAAAATAGGGTGTAATCCTTGGTGTACGCAATGAAAGACTTGCACTTTCCATCTGTGTTGACAGCAATCTTCATATTCATAGCAGGATTATCGTAGTACACCTTGTATACTTCATAAACAGTTCCCTGGAAATGAAATACATCATTGGTAGTCCGCACAACAAAATCACCAGCGGGTGTGTTGGTCTTTCCCTTTGTGTACACATCGGTAATCTCACCGTCAGCGAATACCATTCCTGTAGTCATGACAAGTGCCATTGCAATTGTCATCATTCTTGTAATAAAACTAACCTTTGTTTTCATAGCATTAAATATTAACAGTTGATGATTAAATAAATTCGTTTTTCTATTAACAATTGATTCGCAGGTCAACAGCGTATACATTGGCTTTGCGACCCGTTTTAAGTTCATATCTGCCAGTACATTTTTTTTCGAGCAGTTCTTTTACCGCCATGATCCCCAGGCCGGAATTGTGGGTGCGTTCAACACATACTTCATCTTCCCACGAGGGTAAAAGATTCTTAGCCTGGAAAAGAAGCGCATGTTCTTTTACATCGATCCTGATTGTCAGCCATCCCTCTCCGTTGCACTTCCTGATTCCATGTTTGAAACAGTTCTCCACGAACGTGTATAGCAATAAAGGTGGCACTTGAAAATCACCGGTAGCGCCTGAAACCTGGAGGTCCAAAAGAAAAGTAGTCTCTCCCAGCCAGATGCGCTCCAGCCTGATGTACTCCTCAATCAGGTCAATCTCCTGGTCGAGGGAAATTAGTTCCTGTCGTGCACAAGTAACTACCTTGGCCAGCAGGTCAGACAACCCCGCAATTGCGTCGGTAGTCTGATCAGACTTTTTCACTGATAACGCATAAAGGTTATTCAGTGAATTGAAAAGGAAATGTGGTTGCAACAGCATCTTGAATAGTTCCAGGTTTGGCAGCGACCCTGCACCCTGTTCTTTTGGAAGTGATATGTCGTTCTGATGGATAAACATGGTGTTGTGTTTTTAATGATGATTTTCCGATGAACCATTCAATCTGATCCAAAAAAATCACAATTCGTGCCAAAACTTACAACTGTCTGATCTGTTGATTTTTATCACTTTTACCGTTTTTTGAATTTGTGTTAAAATCGTCCGATTATGCACAGGTTTGTACGGAGTGTACGTTTTCGAATATCGATATATATTTCTGTTTTTCAGTATGTTATCAACCCTTTGGCAATGCCGTTCGCTGACATTTACCTGTAGTTCACCGCCCGGTAGCTGTAATATACCCGGAACGGGTGTGGATTCTTTGGTGTTTACATGTATACTCTTTCGGCTTATGATCACTGCTCCGTCGGATACTTCCTGATCTTAAGGCTCATTTATACGCCGTAATTGATGCTCAATCGCGGGATAGCATCCATTAATAGAATTCATTTACGGGACGGGCAAAGAATATTGTTAGGATGAAATTTGCACAGTGTGGGATGAAAATAAAAAACTTGCCGTTTTTCGAGTTTTATATATTAACCTAAACCTGAAGAAGTAAACGGCAAGTTTTAAAAGAGTCAATGTAAATGTATAAAGGGATGAACGATAGAAAAAATAATTTCAGCGTTCTGCATCAACCGGTCGCCGTAATCCCCTGAAAAGACTGCGAACGACTTTCAGCCTTCCACGCCGGGTCTTCACTGATCCAAATAGTGAAGTTCGGTGAGCTGTCATCGATGCGGACCTGGTAGCGCCCCGGATAGATCATATCGAGTTCCTCCATGATCTCACCTGGTTTGGGCCTTCTGACCTCATGATTCGCC
Organism: uncultured Bacteroidaceae bacterium; assembly: GCA_964583445.1. Taxonomy (GTDB): domain Bacteria; phylum Bacteroidota; class Bacteroidia; order Bacteroidales; genus M55B112. The sequence goes on from CAZOXI010000320.1 coordinate 2,325, forward strand.
TTGTTCCAGCTGAGGGATACCATATTCTCACCACGGATGCACACCTCTAGGTTATCGTGTGGCATCCACTTGAAATTTCTAATCACAATCTCCAGGGGAGAAAAAACGATGAAGGCAGGGAGTGCCGTGATGGATGTATTACACTGTTCAATTTTCAATACCGGCAACTCCTTCTTCATAAGCAGCGCATATAGCTTCAGCAGGCTGCGAACGTTTTTAATCTCTTCGTCCAGTCGCAGCATCATGCTTTTATTTGCCTGCATAACATCACTCAATAATCCGGAAAGCATGGCAATAGCCTCAGGCACGTCTTCGGGACGCTGACTGCTGATCTTTTCAATATACCGTACTGAAAACAGGACCATGCCGGGTTGTATCCCTGCATTGGCATCTGCACGTTCCATGAACAAACGTTTTTTCATGAGTTGTTGCCCTTTTTTATTTGCGAGGTACCATGACCTGACCATTTTGGCAGCTGCAAAGACAAGTATGATATACAGGTTGCCGATGCCACTGATCAGCAGGTTCAGAGGATTGGTGAAATCCAGGTCGCCAGTGAATACCGAGGGGAAAAGGGGTATGAGGAACGATTTTGTAAGGTACATCTCGATGAAAGAGAAAAAGCACATCAACAACAGGAACAAGACAACGAACAGCACGATCTTCGGTCCGGAAAGAAATTTCTTTGCTGCCCAATATACCACCAGGTAGGTATGTGCCATAAACACAGGAAGTGTCAGGATATAATACGCCAGCCATCCGGCATAGGCCTCCAGTCCGTAACCGAAACTCTTAATAAAGGTGAACCCGATCACCCAGGCCAGCCAGAAAAGACCGTGCCGTAAGTATTTGTTTTCAAGCGATATGTTGGCGAGCAATTCCATTTCAGATCTTCAGTTGAATATCGACACTAAACATATCTTTCCGGTCATCAACCTTTAAAAGATACCTGCCAGGGTAGAGCAGGTCCAGCCGGTCAGCCGGACCACTTTTCGCGCGATCGGCATCGGTCTGGACAGCTTTCAGAACTATTTCAGGTTTACTATTGGAAGCATGAAAGGTAACAGCATCAGCTTCGATATTGATCCATACCCTGATCCAGGCTGATCCCGATTCAATACTACAACCATGCTCCATGCAATTTTCCACGAAAGGAAAAAATACCAGTGGAAAGATCTCCTTTTTTCCTGGATCTCCCTCAAAAGAATAATCGATAGCAACCCGGTCGCCATACCTCAGTTTTTCGAGATTCAGGTAATCCTCAATGGTTTGCAGCTCCCTGCTGAGTTTTACCTTCTGTCGCTTGCCATCAATAAAATAATAAGAAAGCACCGAACGCAATCGTGCAAGGTTTTGCGTTACAACAGGGGATTGATTCAGGCTCAGGCAATATAAATTATTCAGGTTATTGAATACGACATGCGGATCAAGCTGATTCCTGAGCAAGCGTATCTCAGATCTGAGTTGCGCATCCTGAAGCATCCTCAGCCTGTTGTTCACATGGTGATTGTCTTTCGTGTATTTTGCAATCATGAAGAGGGCTACAACAAAGGTCATGTCTTTTGTGTTGACCAATACGCGGGATAGATTTGCCTCCTCGATCCTGCTGCTGAAGTCAGTGCCAATGGCATTAAAAAACAGGTAATCCGAAAAAATGAATTTAAGCCAGGAAATGAGAATACCTGCAAGCAAAAAGCTACTGAAAAACAAGATGTACTTCCGCTGCGTCAATAAATAAGGGACCAACAAATAGGCCGTAAGGTAAGCATACCCGAAAAAGAACAGGGAATTGATCAGCACATTACGCGCGATAACAAGAAATTGCGGGTTGTGCGGGTCACGTATTAGTATCACCCATGTGAAAAGCAGGTTCATCCCGACAAAAAGGAAAAGGTGTCGAACTATCCGGCAGACAAGCTTTTCAGAATATAATATCGCGCCGGGAAATGGTTGCATAATTGTATTAACAGTATTCTTTTTCAGTTATGGTGCACCTGAAGACAGTAATATACAATATTACGTATTGTATCTCTTTCTGACAGATCATTTCAACCGATGGAGATTGAATTTGTGTCAAGTGCGGATATACAACGGTGAACACCATTGGTCGGATGTTTCATGCTTTTGGCTTACATTTGGTGGTTGTTTACAGAAACCATTATTATTTATAGAGAAATTTTAATAAGTTTCCAATTACTTGACATATTCTGAGCATCTTTTGTAATTTTAGTGTATCATAAGAAAATTCCCATGAGGACAAAATGCATCATTATAGATGACGAACCACTGGCAAGAGAGTTGATCAGGGGCCACGTCAAAAAACTTGAAAATTTTGAGGTCGTTGCAGAATGTGCCAATGCCATGGAGGCAATGGAGACCTTAAGGAACA
>CAZOXI010000321.1:0-976 GCA_964583445.1 uncultured Bacteroidaceae bacterium
TTCGGGTGTTGATCCCATAATTTATCAGTAAAGTCAAAGCCGCCAGGCGGGGTCCAGGGACTATCTGCATCCCTTGCCTGGTAAGGCGTACCACTGTTCGACAACGCATATAATTGATCTTCAAAACCAAACACCCGGAAATAGGAAGTTCCCAGGAGGACAGGCTGAATATTGGAATAGAATTCAATACCATCTGGTGAATAAGAGACAAAAGTCCGCTGTGAATTGAGTTCTGTTCCATCTACATTGAGTGGTCCCCCGCTATGAAAGTAGAGAATGATCCGCTGGTTTTCATGATCCACATGTGCATCAGGAGATGCCAGGTGATTGTTGGGAATAACAATCCCATTTTCCAGGGAAATCACCTCACCACCCAGGTCCAATACGCCACGATCACCCACCTGCGCACTGGTGCCTACCTGGTAGAGATGCCACGGTCCTTCGATTTCAGATGCCCAGGCCATCCTGATATATGGCCCGTCATGATGCGCAAAATAGCAGTAATATTCAGCGTCGGGGTGCGCCCGGTTTCCAGGGGCGATCCAGTCCGGAATTCGTATTACGCTGGGCCCGTTGATGTTGGCACCCTCTTCTTCAGCGCCCAGTGCAGCAAACATTTCCTGTGTGATGATCGGCTCGGCATTATTGAGCCGGTGTACATCGTACTTCACCTGGTATATTGCAGCATCGACATCAAAATCATCGTTTTGTGTTGTTACCCATTCTTTCAGCATTGCCCTGCAGGCCAGCAGGTCATCGTGATACACCGGATCATAGGTCACAGGATGCAATTCTCCCGGATCATTTTCCAGGTCAAACAATTGTTCCCTGTGATATCCCTGGTCGAAGAGGAAATATTTGAACTTTTTGCTAACAACCATCCGTCCGTCATAAACGCCCGGATTATTGCTTTTGTAAACTTTCTGGTCGAGCTCGGTTACCACATAATCCCTGTTTACCGGGGAAGCGTCGCCCG
>CAZOXI010000321.1:986-4699 GCA_964583445.1 uncultured Bacteroidaceae bacterium
CGTCGCCCGCATCTGAGAGGAAATTTGCTGAAAGGTTCTCTCCGGGGAGATATTCCGGTATCCCGATCCCCGCTAATTTCAGAATGGTTGGGTACAGGTCCAGCCCGTTGGATACAAGTGTCTCTTCATCAATAACCCCGGCTTTGGTTCTGCCTTTCCAGGAAACAACGAAAGGGATATTTACTACCTCTTCATAGAAATTCTTCTTCTGTGTCCACTGGTGTGATGCATGTCCGTCCCCATGATCAGAGGTATAGATAACTATGGTATTATCGAGCAGTCCCTGGGATTCCAGTTCATCGTATACTTCTTTTATGCGGGCATCGACTTTTTCCAGAAAGCGGTCATAACCATACATATACTGCCTCCATTGAGATTCTGTCCATCCCTTGTGCGGATTTGCCCCCCAATGCTCATCTTCCGGGTTCTGGTTCCTTCGTGCAGAAATACCCTCAGCTTCATTTTCGGGAATAGCAAAGTTAAATGGCAGCGGCGGACAATAAGCCGTATCCATCTGTTCATCGACAGGACCATCATCATACCCGTGGTCACGCAATCCGGTCATGTTCCTTGCGAACTCACAAATATTGTGAGGATTCAGAAATGAGGTAATCAGAAAGAAGGGCTTGCTGTGTTCCTGCATCAGAAAATCCCTGGTCCATCGGGATATTGTCGAATCTATCTCACCATCCCGATAGGTCTGAAATCCATGCCAGTTACTTACCTCATCAATATCGGTTGAGCCCACATGCCATTTCCCGAGATAGGCCGTTTCGTATCCGTTTTCTGCAAGCATATTGCCGATTGATTGAAAATCAGTTGGCGGTTCAGCCTTGCTCGGCATTAGTCCCGTCATGAAAGACCTTCGTGAAGACATGCAAACCGGGTAAGTGCAGTAGCTTCGAGTGAATGTGACTCCCTCTGCTGCAATTTTGTTGATGCCCGGGGTTGAGATCTCTGCATACCCCCTTTGGTTCATTACGGGACCTGCATGTTGGTCGGTAATGATTACCAGAATATTCGGCGGACCATCCTGCCCAACACATATTGGAGTAATATACAATAACAGAAAAAATATAAAAGTCCAGATTTTTCGTTTCCTGCTTTGTTTATCAGTTTGTTTTCCAGTATGAATCATGTGGATAAATTTTAGTTGCAGTATTAGTTTGCAATCTGTTAAAATTTCATTTTTCTGAAAGCGTATAGTTCACCCACTCCTTCTTCGGCCTCATGAGCTCCACTTCGTTCCTGTTGTTGCCTCGCAGAATAGTTATTTCTAAAAAGTGTTCAATGAAGCCTTCTCGATCAGCATAATATCTCATTTTGTTTATACATGCTCTTTTGTCATTACTTCACTGAAATATCTAAGCCCAATGATGAGGGTTTTATTAGTATATTTTGTTTTAAAATGCGCCAATATTTATGGCAGCTTCATCCAATTCTTCTCCGGCAAAATTTTTCCCTCCATTTCCCGGAATAATCCTGCCTGTATTCCTGGCAGGGGAGCCTGATTTCAACCGGTAACCTGCCAAGCGGTCAGGATCAGTCATATCGATCTTAAACCCTCCTGTGCCCGGGTTTTCAAACAATGGATCGGAAGTAATAGCGTTTGTTCCTTTCGGGGGAACATTGAAAAATAGATTATTGTCCAGAATGCATGTGCTGTCAGGGTTGAATCCCCATTCTGCCTCATCTTCGTAATAGAAGATATTATTTGTAAAAGCTGTTTGGGTTGGAATGCGATCTTTCCCGGCTCGGATAAAAACCCTGTTTCCTGTTCCTTTTCCAAAATAGTGGGTATTGTTATAAATTTCAACATTTGACAAGCCGTCATATTCAGGATTCCCACCATAAATATAAGCTCCCACCCTTTCATTTTCAGAGATATTATACCGAATTACAACTCCATCAGTTATATCCCTGCGTTGAACAGCGATAAACCAGTGGTTATTGTGACTGTAATTGTATTGGTAGATAGTATTTTTTGAATTAAAATCACAATCGAATCCTCCACGTTCAACTTGCTCAAGGTCACTACTGGTATTACCATATGCTTCATTATACTGAACGATACAGTTCACGGTATTAAAGTTAAAAATACTGTTTCCGCTTTGATGCCGACTTGTAAATGCAGCTACATTGTATTCAACCAGCGGATCAATGGAGTACCGCACAATGATCCCGTTCTTACCGGTATACTCAACCCTGTTACCACGCACCACATAGCCTGTCCAGGGATGGAAATCGTCTGATTTTATATTCCCGTAACTTGATTGATTGGCTATACCAACTCCACCGACCCTTGAAACAACATTGTTTTCAATAAGCACATCATGGAATATTGTGATTTTTTCGTTTCCAAGCACATCCAGGCGGATGCCTCCAGTCTCTTTTCCTCCGACATGTCCGTTTACATGATGAACATAGCAATTTGAAACAGTTATCCCCTTCATCACACCAACATCTTCCGCCATTACATAAATACCAAATATTTCTCCCTGGTCATCGTAAGTTCCATCGGTGTTGGTTACCTCAATATTGTTGATTGTCCAATAGTTGCTGTTTGTAAGGGAAAGGGGAGCCTTGGTTTTTCCTTCTCCTTCAATCACAGGCTTTTCATCTGTCCAATCCATGAGCAGATTACCCGACTCCGGATCGTATGCGGTTATCATATTGGGTTGGTCTGGCACCCCATTCCCCCGGACCAAAAACCGCCCGGTAAAGGTCTCCCCAACTGCAAAAGCAATCGTAGAGCCTGATGGGAAAAAGAATCCATCAAGACGGTCAAAATCTGACTGATCATTAATATAAAAAATTGTATCCTTAACAGTATTTGTTCCATTAGGATCTTCAATTTCTGGCTCCTCACAACTAGTTCCAAAACCCAATAGCGCCAAAATTCCAATTGTTAACCTGATAGTTTTTTTAATTTTCGGGGGCAGATATCTGAAAAGATCCCTAATTTTGAACAACAGAAAAAACCGGTTTTTTTGTAATCCGCTTTGTCTTCCAATGCCCATAAGTGATTTCTTTATTGCCTGGGCAACAGAGTTACAACAAAAAATGTGTGGGTAATTCATTTTTTCAATACGTTTTCTTACATCAAAATGCGCCCATGTTTACGGCATCATCATCTAACGTTTCTCCGGCAAAATTCACACCCCCATTGTTTTCAATGATTTTTCCCGTGTTGATTGCAGGAGATCCTTGTTTCAACCGGTAACCTGCCAAACGGTCAGGATCAGTCATATCGATTTTAAATCCACCAGTCCCCGGGTTTTCAAACAATGGATCGGAAGTAATAGCGTTTGTTCCTTTCGGGGAAACATTGTAAAAGAGATTGTTATCAAGCGTGCAGGAGTTGTCTGGTGTAAAACCCCATTCCGCCTGATCTTCGAAATAGAAAATATTATTGGTAAACTCTGTTTGTGTTGGAATGCGATCTTTCTTGGCCCGGATAAAGATCCTGTTACCTGTTCCTTTTCCAAAATAGTGGGTATTGTTATAGATCTGTACATTTGTTAATCCGTCATATTCCGGAAATCCGTACATATATGCTCCGAGCTTTTCATTTTCACTGATATTATAGCGGATAATCACCCCGTGGTTGATATCCCTTCGCTGAACAGCAATAAACCAGTGGTTATTATGACTGTAATTGTATTGATAGATGGTGTTCTTTGAATTAAAATCACAATCGAATCCCCCGCGGT
>CAZOXI010000322.1:0-4677 GCA_964583445.1 uncultured Bacteroidaceae bacterium
AACAGGGATTATAATATGAAATTTGATCTCACACGGAATTTGAAATTCGATTTTTCAGCTTCCAATATAGCACGGATCGATGAGCCGGAAGGAAGGTACCACAGGGAGCGGGATGATTTCGAAATCTACCGGGATTCAGTCTTGCAGAATATTATGGATTTTGGGCGGACCACAAGTTATTACCACCAGTTCAACCTAAGCTACACCTTACCGATCAACAAGATCCCGTTGCTCGACTGGATCACCCTGAATACCCGTTACAATGGTACCTATGGATGGGATGCAGGACCGGTCATTCCGGATGACCCCGTGCTGGGAGAGATCAACCTGGGGAATACGATCAAGAACTCTTATACCCTGCAGTTCAACGGGCAGATGAACTTCGTGAATTTGTACAACAAGGTGGATTACCTGAAGAGCATCAATGACAAGTACCGGGGAAGGGGCCGGGGACGCGCTGGTGGACGAAGTAGTCAGCAGGAGGAAGAGCAGCGCACCAAAACCAAAACCTTTGAGCAGACGGGGGTCTTTATGAGGGAAAATTCCGGCAGGTTTGTCACGCACAATCTCAAGACAGAGAAGCTCGAAGTAGCAGTATTCGATGAGAACGGGCAGGAGGTGGAGAATGAGTATGAGATTCTTTCCAACAGGCGCATCAGGGTAACCACACCAGTGACCGTGCGCAACGGCCGGATTGTCGTTACCGGTACTGTTTTAAGAGGTCAGAATCCGCTGACCTTCATCGTGGAGAATACAATCAGGATGACCATGGCCGTGCGGACGGTGAACCTCACCTATTCGAGGAGCGGGGGGACCCTGCTACCCGGTTACCAGCCGGAAACAAGTGTACTCGGGATGCAGCGGGTAAGCGACCGTTTGGTGCCGGGGTGGGAATACATTTCAGGATGGTACCGGGATGGGTTTGCAGAAGAGGCCTTTTATAACGGGTGGCTCACCTACGACGAAGCATTGAACGATCCGTTCAACCAGAATTACTCGGAAAGACTGAATTTCCGGGCCAACGTGGAACCGCTTAAAGGCCTGCGCATAGATTTAACAGGTAACCTGACAAAATCGGAGAATGAAACGGAATTCTTTACCTCTGATGGTACGGGAAATCTTCCGCCGGAGAGTGAACGTGGACGTGTGAATTCCGGGAATTTCAGTATGTCTTTCTTCTCCTGGGGAACAGCCTTTGAACCTATCACGGAAAAGGCGGACTCATTATCTGAGACTTTTAATTACCTGAAATTTGATGCCAGGAGGGAGATTTCGAACAGGCTTGCAAATGATTATTACAATAAAACCGGGATCTTCCTGCCCGACTCTGCAGGATATTACGAAGGTTTCGGACCTACCTCCCAGGATGTGCTGATCCCCGCTTTCCTGGCTGCTTATGGATACCAGACCACAGAAAATGTACCTCTGAAGGCCATGCAAAGCATCCTGAATGTGATGCCGAACTGGAAAGTGACGTATGATGGGTTGGGACAGATTGCGTTCCTGCAGCAATTTGTGAACTCGATTACCATGAACCATGCATACCGTTCTACGTACAGCGTGGGTTCATTTATCTCCAACCCCTATTACGTGGAGGACATCGACGGTGTGCCGGTGGCCTATGACCTGCAGGGGAATTTCATGGTGGAAAGAAACATCAATACGGTGACCATCAGCGAGCAGTTCAGCCCGCTGTTCAATCTTTCCATGGACTGGAAAAACAGCCTGACCACGCGGTTCGAAGTGAAAAAATCAAGGACGGTCGGGCTGAATATGGCCAACACCCAGGTGAACGAAGTCAGGAGCAATGAATACGTTTTCGGCGCAGGGTACCGGTTCAATTCGGTACAACTGATCATTAATAACAACGAGATCAGCAGCGACCTGAATGTGCGGGTGGACTTCTCTTATAGGAACAACCAGACGGTTATCCGGAAGCTGGAGGATATTTCGGGAAGTGAGATCACTGCCGGACAGGAGATCCTGAGCGTGAAGGCCACGGCAGATTATATGCTCAGCGATAAGTTCACGCTGCGTGCCTTTTACGACCAGCGCATCAACAGGCCCTACATTTCCAACAGCTACGACAATGCCAATTATAACGTAGGATTCAGCCTGACGTTTACGTTGTAGAATCCGGATTTGGATCCTCAGTCCACGCATTTATGGATCCTGGCGATGCGTCCTGAAATGGGCGCTCTTGAGGTATGGAATCCGGTTGTTGAACCTTTCAATGGGTTCTCCTGCAGGACATGATGATATGGCGTATTTGTATAAAGGCCCCTCAGGGGTGAAGCAGTTTTTCCTTTGTTCTCTCTTTCCCGGTAAAGAAAAAACCCTTACATTTAACATCATTATAAAAACCGAATACGACTATGAACGTTCCATCTGAACTGAAGTACACAAAAGACCATGAATGGGTTCGTATCGAGGGTGATACGGTAACTGTTGGCGTCACTGATTTCGCCCAGGGCGAATTGGGAGATGTGGTATTTGTTGAAATTGAAACCGAAGGAGAAACCCTTTCACAGGGGGAAACTTTTGGTACCATTGAAGCTGTCAAAACAGTCTCCGACCTGTTCATGCCAGTGGGTGGGGAAGTGACCGAAGTGAATGAAAAACTGGAAGATACCCCCGACATTGTCAACAGCGATCCTTATGGTGACGGCTGGATGGTGAAGATTAAAATGGACGATGCCGCCCAGGCTGATGATCTGCTCTCTGCATCAGATTACGAAGCGCTGATCGGCTAAATTACAAGGCCTGGTACGTTGAAGACCTGGCGTTACATCTGCTGATCATCTGGCACTTCTGCTCCGGAAAAATTTTCAGTATGCATTATTTTATCGCCCGGTAGTGGCTTTTCCCGGGTTCGGTGGGTTTCACTGAAAGCGCATACCGGCCATGATCCACCTTCCTGGCATCACGACGCTCCCGATATCCCTGTAGGGGACGTTAAAAATATTCGTTGCACTGATATACACATTTGTATTCCACACCTCAATGCCGAACGTGACATCTGTCAGCCAGAAGGGATCATATGATGCTTCATAGGGTGCAGATCCGGGGGTTTCATAATGGAGGTAGGATCCATTCCTGTCCTGCCAGCGCACCTTTGTTTCAAGATACATATCCAGGGGAAGCTGGATCCTGAGGTCCAGCACTGCCTTGTGCCTGAGGTTGTCAAGGGCATAGTTCGAGATATACGCATCCGACGGCTTGTTCAGATCAGTGTAACTGTAGGAGATCCTGAAGTGTTCGATCCACCCCGGACCGGTCCCCGTGTTTCCCGGGTAATACCATAAATTGACCTCTCCGCCATAGGCATTCAATTCGGTAAGGTTGCGTGTCTGCCAGATGCTGTCCGTCCAGATCCAGTCAATGGTTTCATTGCCCTTGCGAAAATATACCGCTGCATCTGCCCTGTAACCCTTGCCAGACAGGCGGGCACCGGACTCAAAGGATACCGCCTTCTCAGGGCGCAGATCGGGGTTGCCCCTGTTTTGTGGACCTTCATAGTACAGGTCGGTGAATGTAGGCAGGCGCATGGACCGGTTGGCAGCGGCAAAGACAGAAAGGCGGTCAAGGATCCGGTATGATATATCCAGCCCGGGATAGAGTCCAGGGGGTGAAAGATCTTGCATACCAGCGTAGATCAGCACGCCTGTACTGATGTACAATTTGTTGAATTGCAGCAGGTGATCGGCAGAAATATACAGGTGATCCCGTGATTTAAATCGTTCGTATGCTTTCCCTGGTGAATTTTTTACCGTTACAGGTATACCCAGTGGGTCTCCCAGGGAGCTGCTCAGGATCCGTTCCTGCCGGTACTGCATTTTGAGCGAGGTAAACCCCAGCATGCTACTGCATTTGCTACCCAGGGCAATTCCTGAAACGTCGGTACGGTGGTGATTTTCGTAGGCAGCAGGATTGTTCCTGAACAGCAAGAAATGATCATAGTGCCTGTTCCAGTGTGCCTGGGCGGATACCTTGAATGCGGGTGTCCCACCTTCGACTTTAACTGCTCCCACCAGGGCGCTGGTCTTTTCGTATTGTTCCGGGAACCTGGGTGTGTAGAACGCATTCGCACCAAAATGTTTCTCATTCCACCCCAGGATCAGGTCGGTCTCGAGGCGATTTGTAGTCACCGTGGAATGCAGGTACACGTTGGACATGGTATAATCGGTATTCAGGGTATACCCATCGCTTCCGGAGACAGATGCTGCCAACATGGTGCGGGTGATTCCTGCAGGCGCATGGATCGCAATCCCTGTCTGATATGTATTGTGTTGTCCGTAAGCTGCATGTGCCCGGAAGTCGAGTGAGTCCCCGGGCGCTGTGATCACGTTCACTGCCCCTGTATATGCCGAAAGTCCGTATTTCTTTGATGCAGGTCCCTTAAGAATTTCCAGCCGATGTGCCATGAGCAGGTCTACCGGCAGATCAAGGCTGAAATGCCCGGTCTGGGGATTGGTCATGTCGATTCCATTCAGCAGCACGAGCGATTGGTCGAACGAACCGCCCTGGATGCTGAGGTCAGACTGTACTCCGTGCACGCCGCGGGTACGAATATCCACACCAGGATAGTGGTCCAGCAGATCGGGCAATGATCGCGGTGCGGAGCTCTCAAGCTGTTCCTTGCTGATCAGTAACAGCTGTCGCAGCAACGGGGAATAG
>CAZOXI010000323.1:0-206 GCA_964583445.1 uncultured Bacteroidaceae bacterium
GTCCCGGTTGATGCCCCGTTGAAAGGTTCCACAGTGGTCGGGAAATTGTGGGTCTCGGCTTTCAGTGACAACACGGTTTCAATGTCCTTCACACTGAAATAGCCGGAGGTATCCTGGTGTTCGGGTGCGAACTGTTCGATCACCGGTCCCTGTGCAAATGAGCAGTTGTCCTTGTACGCTGAAACAATATAGTTGGGATGCGTCTG
>CAZOXI010000323.1:216-4675 GCA_964583445.1 uncultured Bacteroidaceae bacterium
TTTCTTGATCAGCGTGAAGAGTGACGATTCCTTTTCTTCGCCGTCAATCACGAAGGTGCCGTTGAAGATCTTGTGACGGCAGTGTTCTGAATTTACCTGCGCAAACCCATACACCTCGCTGTCGGTCAGCTTCCTGCCGATCCTTTCACTTACTGACTCAAGGTATGCGATCTCATCCGGGCTGAGCGCCAGTCCTTCCTGTTGATTGTAGCCGGCGATATCATCGATATGAAGTACAGGATCCGGTTGTTTCCGGATGGTGAAAATTTCCTGGTTGAGGCCTTCGTACATGCGTTGCAGCATCGGGTCATAGGTGCTGCCTGGTCCGGGAACGCTGAAATATTCCTCGATCCTGCTGATCCCCGTGATGCCCATGTTTTGCATGATCTCCACCGCGTTGGTGCTCCAGGGTGTGATCATCTCCTTGCGGGGGCCCACGTAAAAACCGGCAAGGGATGCTTCGGTAAGTGCCCTGGCGCCGCCGAACGCCCAGGAGAGTTTTGAAAGGTTATCTTTTGCAAGTTTTTCGGGGTGTCCGACTGCAATGATGCGGTCGCCGTTGAGTGAAAAAAAGGTTATCATGCTGCCCAGGTTGTTATTCGCTGCAAAGATAGTGTTTCGAGCTAAAAATCGCGCAGGTTCCGACAGCGCAGGTTATCATGGGTTATTAACAGGAGGCGGGACGATTTTAAGCTTACTGGAATAAGATCACAGGTCGAACAGGCTCTTTACAGTTTGATAATAACTTCTGCCCGATAAAATAGCTGTCGAGCGGGTATCATCCAGAATGAAGCTATATTTTCCTCCAAAGTGTTTTCTGATTTCTTTAATTTTATCAGTGTTGATGATATAGCTGCGATGGATACGAATAAAATTCAGGGGCAGCTTTTCCTCCAGCAGCCGCAAACTTTGATCTGTAAGATGTGTTACGCCTTTAAGTGTATGTACCTCAACATATTTCTCTGATGCGTTGAAATGAGTTATATCCGCGAGTTTTAAAAATATCACCCTGTCGCTTTTTTTAATGGGTAATGTCGTGACCTCCGCTGGTTGCTTCAGGGAAAGTAATTCCTGTACTGAATCCAGCAAATGGTTATAATGGTCAGTGGAGGAGAAGGTATTGAGTTTCTGAATGGATTTTTCCAGCTTTTCTTTGCGAACAGGTTTTACCAGGTAATCAATACTTTTTTCCTCAAATGCCTGTAAAGCATACTCATCGTATGCTGAGCAAAAAATCACATAAGGCGATGGCTGTATCGATTTCAGCACTTCGAAACCGTTTTTCCCCGGCATTTTTATATCCAGGAACAGCAGGTCGGGATTCAATGCATCTATGATTTCAACAGCTTCAATCCCATTTGTGGCTTCTGCAATAACCTCTATTTCCGGGAATTCAGAAAGAAGTCGTTTGAGCCGTTCCGTTGCCGGCGTTTCATCTTCAACTATTATGCTTCGAAATTGCTTTGCCATCTCAATTGTAATGGGGTCTATAAGGTAAAGTTATAATAATTGCCTTATCCGGCTGATTGGTCCAGTTCATATTTGCTTCTCCCTGGTAAATTATTTCAAGCTTGTCAAAAATACTTTGAAGACCAAAGCCCGGGATTGGATCTTCGGGAAAATCCTTTCCATTATCGGAAACTTTAATCATCAGTTGGGCATCCTGTCGGGTTATTTCAATTGTTACGGTTCCTTTTTCTGTTATTTCAGAAGTTCCATGTTTAATGGCATTTTCAACCAATGGTTGTATCAGGAACCTTGGAATAGTATAATCATATAGCTGCTCATCGCATTGAACCGAGTATTCGAGTTGGTTTGAAAACCGGATTTTCTCTATTTTCAGATAGGTTTTTACAGACTCCAGCTCATCTTTAAGGGGGGTCATTTTTTTGTTCTTCTTGTTAATGGAATAGCGAAAATAGTCGGACAGGGAAAGTGCCATCTCCTCAGCTTTTTCCGGATCCATCCTGGTGAGGCTGGCAATGGAATTGAGCGAATTATACAAGAAATGCGGATTGATACGCGATTGAATGGCCTGTAATTCCGTTTGGTGCTGAAGTTTCTGGAGGTTGGCAAGTTCAAGTTCCTTATCTCCTACAGCATGTTTAATCTTTATTTTCTGGAGATCAATCATGGCTCTTCCAACAATAATGGCTGCAAAATAAAGGAATACATCTCCCAGGATTTCGCCTGGTAAAAAAGGTATGATTGCCGCTATAAACAGAAAACCCAACGACATAAATACCCGGAATGTCATTTTTTTGAGATCACTGAATTCATCTTTGATGAGTTTTCTTTCCAAATATCCCAATAACTGAATCGCCAACAAGGCAATTAGCATGAGATTGAATGAATGCAATAGGAGGATAAGCCATTGACCCGCATATTTCCAATAAGCCAATTGCAACAAAAATACCATCATCCCGAATCCGGCTACAAGTGCAAGTGCGTTCTTGTGGAATCCTTTCCGACTTGTAATTGCATCATCAATGAATTTTAATCTGTATGAAAAAAGGAAATATAGCATGATTAGGAGATACACTATGATTCTTAGGGTAAACGAAAATTTCTGCTCGCTGATCCTGCGCAGATAGGTGAATAGAAAAAAGGGTGAGCTTTTAAACAGTTCAAAATAAAAATGATCCGCATATATCATGGTTAGAAATTTCTGATCATTCCTGGGCAAAGTGTATTTTGTCGGATCTATGACTCTGACTGAATTTCCCCTTTTTCCAGGGTAAATAATCTCAGTCTTTTTATTGGAGATATCATAGAAATCGATGAGGGAATGGACCACATAGAATTTCATAATATTATTTCTTTCCACCTGGGTGAGTTGATCTGAAAATACATAATCAATATGCATTTCAATTTTATCCCTTGGTGTGAATGAGCTACCTGAACTCATTATATAAAAGGTACGTTTGGTGTTGTTAAATTCCGATTTATGATAAATGGCCAATTTTAGATTATACATACCTGAGTCCGGAGTGAAATTGAATTGTATACGGTCCATCAATCCATTTAATTCAATGAGCAGCTGTTGAAGATGGATGGAATCTCCTGGAAGCGCATCTCCTTCCAGGGACACATTCCAGGTGCCACTGGCTAATTTTGAATCCGGGTTTGAATGCTCTGCAATATATTTCCAATAGTATGCATCGTCTATCTCAATGTTTTCTGAAATTTCAGTAGTCGCTTGCGATGATATACCCGAGGAGGTTTCCTTGTTATTTCTTGTAATGCGGAAATACACGAAAAGATTCAGAAACAGTACAATGATGAAAAGCCAGAACAGGGGTGATCGGAAAAGTCTCATATCTAGTGTTAAATAGTTTTGCTTGAAATTACATTCATTATGTTTGTTCTGAAAGGATTTTCCGATGAATGGTACATAGCCCCGTTCAACAGTCCCGGAGAGGTGATGAATGCATTGGATCCGATCACCTTTTTTTAAAGATCCGTTCCAGCAACGAGGGGCGTTTACGAGCATCTCGCCGCTGACTCCTGTCATCTTCGCCACCCTGATCGCCGGGGGAAAGACTGTCAGCATCTTGTTGTGGCCCCTCTGCGGGTTCTGTGCCGAAGATGCGCTGGAAGAATCCCCGGATGCCTTTTTGGCGGAAAGGTGCGCAGTCGATGGAAGTGTATGCTTTTTCCGTCAGATCGAAAGGTACCAGGTAATTTGTTTCCAGGGTGGCCTCTCTTTCCATTTCCCTGAGGATGCCTGCGACAATGGGAAGGGCGAGGGAGGATCCTGCTCCCAGTGCTGAGTGGAAATGGATCGAGGGACTGCGGGCCCCCACCCAGGTGGCCATCACGAGTTCAGGGGTATATCCCACAAACCATGCGTCGGAATAATCCTGCGCCGTCCCGGTTTTTCCTGCAAGATCGGAAGAAATTCCGTAGACGGTCCTGATGCGTTCCCCGGTGCCTTCGTCCACAGCCTTTTCCAGCATGGCCGTGATCGTTTGGCTGGTTTTTTCTGAAAATACTCCTGTGGCAGGTTCCGGTTCCCTGCGGTAGATGATATTGTTATCGGCATCCGTGATCATTTCGATCATCACCGGCTCCTGGTATTGTCCATTGTTGGCGAAGCTGCTGTAGGCCCTTGCGATTTCGTAAAGGGAGAGGTCGAGTGTGCCCAGGGCCACCGAGGGTGCATCGCCGGGGGGAGCCGGGAACCCAAGTTTTTCACAGGTTTCCTGAAGGTCGGAGGTATCCATGCTGAAATAGAGGTCCAGCGTGGGCAGGTTCATGGAATGGGCCAGCGCATACCATGCGGCAACGGTGCTGTCGGGTGTTTCGGTGCGGTCTGCATTCTCCGGTTCCCAATCCTCTTGTCCATCCATTCCTTCGTAAACAAGAGCGCGGTTTTCAAGGTAAGCGCAAGGGGAAGTCCCGTGCTCCAGCGCTGTGGCGTACACGAATGGTTTGAATACCGAAGCGCTCTGGCGGT
>CAZOXI010000324.1:0-3202 GCA_964583445.1 uncultured Bacteroidaceae bacterium
AACCAATTTCCCCTGAAGCTAGCCCTTCAGGTATTCGCTGGGAGTCATGCCGGTCTCTTTTTTAAAATAAGTATTGAATACTGTTTTCGAGTTGAATCCGCTTTCGTATGCCAGCCCGAGGAGGGAAATATGTGCATTGTCGGGATCACCTGCCAGGTTTTTGAAATGCTTTACCCGGTAGTGGTTAATGAATTCATTGAAATTCTTTTCCATTTTCTGGTTGAGGAGCCAGGAGAGCTGATTGGGATGGATTTCTACCAGGCTGGCCAAACCACGCAGGGAAATGCCGGGATTCAGATAGGGTTGTTCTTCCTTCATGTATTGGAGAAGGCTGCTGGAATATCCCTGTACCGTCTCCTCATCAAGCAAAGGAGTTGAATTCTGTATTCCGGAATGCTCTTTCAGTGCTTCACCATATAGACGCAATTGGAAATCTGCATACCGTGGATCTTTGCGAAGGTCTTCAGCCAAAGGATCTGAAAAAGTCAATAACAGGACAGAGGATTTCAATTGCAGTGCCTCTTCCAGCCAGGCAAACGCCTCGTCCGGCTTTCCCATACTGACATACGCAAGGAACAGGTAGGAATGCGCCTGGAAAGCTGATTCATTTTTCGCTTTCAGGGCTAATTCATCGAAACAATTCAAGGATTTCGCCTGATCGCCTTTCAGGATATAAGCAAGGCATCGGATTCCCAGCCGTTCATCCGGCAGTGCAATTTCATCCGGCATCTCATCCATTGCAGCAAGGGTTTCATTGTACCTTCCAAGTTTCAAAAAGCAATAGGCACGAACAATATTGGCGGGGATGTTCAGTGGATTCTTTTCGAGGATGATCTTCAGCAGGCTACGTGCTTCATCATATGCTGCTGTACGGTAGAGATAATATGCCTTGTAGAAGAGTGTCTCCTGGTTCAGGGGATCAATATCCAATGCCTGTTCAATATGATTTGCTGCCTTTCCTTCCTCGCCGTTCAGCAAATACAGGAATGCCATGAATTGTTGTGCATTGGGGTAGTTAGGCATCAGTTCCAGGGCCCTGAAATTGTGTGTGGCAGCCTTCTGGAAATCAAATTCCGTGAAGAAGGCAAGATTGGCCAGTTGATAATGAACTGCTGCGTTTTCCGGATCCAGCTTGTAGGCTTTCTGTGTGTGTGACACATTCAGGGCCCAGGTTGTTTCCCGCGGTAAAAACTCCGTGGTAGCCATGAAGCTGTATGCATCTGCTATTCCAATGTGTGATTCCACGTGGTCCGGGTCCAGATCCAGGGCCTTTTTGTAAAGCTCAATGGACTTCTGCATGTCAAGCGGGTTCCAGCGATTGAAATGATACCTGGCCTTTAAGGAATAGGTATATGCATCCAGGTTTTCGGTTTGCTTCTCCACCAGGTGCTCTCCGATCTCGAAATGTCCGGATTGTTCCCTGAGCCTTTCTGCAATGATCAGGCTGATCTCATCCTGGATTTCAAAAATGTTATCCATACTGCGGTCCCAGGTTTCCGACCAGAAATGGAAATCATCCCTGGCCTGGATAAGCTGGGCGGTAATGCGCACCCTGGTCCCGGAAAATCTGACACTACCCTCCAGGATATTGGCAACCCCCAGCTGCGTTGCGATCTCTCTCAGGGGAATCTCCTTCTTTTTGAAATAGAATGAGGAAGTACGTGATATTACCTTGAGGTTTTCTAGCTGCGACAGTGCATTGATGATTTCCTCGGTAATTCCATCGCTGAAATATTCATTTTCCTTCTCCGCACTCATGTTCAGAAAAGGCAATACAGCAATGGTTGGATCGGTCATGAAGCTGAAAAGTTGTTCATCTTCCCCTATTAACACCTCGCGAATTAAAAAGTTTGTAAATATCGCCTTTTCACCATGTTGTAACTAACTTATAGGAAACGTGGTTTCTAAATTCTAAATGCTAACCCAGCACTGGCTGGTGACTGCCAGGTTGATAATTTTAGATTTAACAATCTCATTAAATAAAAGTGCCGGCCTTTTGAAAAATTAAATTTTCAACAATCATCACCTAAAAATGTTAATATGCCATGAAAGCAGCATATCTTACATCATACGGTCAACCCGGTTCACTTCAATATGGAGAAATACCCGAACCTTTCTTGCAAAAGAATGGTTTACTCATCCAGGTAAAGGCAGTATCAGTGAACCCGGTCGACTGGAAAACCAGGCAGGGGATGCTCAAGCTTCTGCTCGGATCAAAATTCCCTATGGTGATTGGTTCAGACTTTTCGGGGATAGTTAAGGAAGTAGCACCCGGAGTACATTCATTCAAACCAGGTGACCGCGTATATGGCGCCATTCCTGCTTTTTCAAAGAAGTCCGGAGCGCTTGCAGAGATCGCGCACGTCCATCAGAAAGACGCACGGTGCATGCCTGAATGGCTCACATTTGAAGCTGCTGCATCCTTGCCCATTGCTGCGCTGACAGCAACCAACGGTCTGCGCAGAATTGATGTTGGCAAGGGAACAAATTTACTTGTGAACGGAGCTACCGGTGGCGTAGGTCATTTCGCCGTCCAGGCAGCAAAAGCAAAAGGGGCCTTTGTAACTGCCACCTGCAGTGCAGGAAATGCTGACCTGGCCAAAGAACTTGGAGCAGATGAAGTGTTCGGCTACAGCGGGAAAAACAAGATCCCGGCGGGCAGGCAGTTTGATGCCATCCTGGATGCATGGGGAATGATGGAACGCAAAAAGATCCCCCAGCTATTGAAGCCCGGGGGGATTTATGCATCACCATTATTAATCCCATGGACAAAGCTCCAGGCATTAATCGCCAGGATCCGGTATGGAAGAAAGATGACCTCCTCCAATATGCGGAAAAGACCGGAGGATTATGATGAACTGGAGGCATTGATGGAACATCAACAGCTGAATCCTGTGATAGAACATACCTTCCCTTTGGAAAAGGCCTCTGAAGCCTTCGATAAAGCCGAATTCGGTAAGCCAAGAGGAAAAGTAATCATACAGGTATGACCAGGATATTGTAAGCACGCAACCTTACAATTCCAGGATACCCTTGTTTGCATTTAAAAAAGGAATGCTTTGAAAATATTTCCCGGGGCATATTGCTGCTCTTTTTTGTCGCCGCAGAATTCGGAACATGATAAGGAAGTCCGTTTATCCACATCCCCCGGTTACTTCATCAACAGCACAAGGCGTTACCGGTGACGCAAATCCGATAAACG
>CAZOXI010000324.1:3212-4668 GCA_964583445.1 uncultured Bacteroidaceae bacterium
GTTTGAAAAAATCCTGACGAATCCATCCCGGCAGAAGCTTTGGCTGAAGTTTGGCTGGTTCTGCGTGATATGAGCAATTATTGTTGATAAAAAATCGGACCCTCAATTCCCAATGGCAGCCTTGCCCATATCCATATCAACAACATAGGTATACGGACGACCATAAATGCAATCGCATAGGGAAGCATCATCGATATCAACGTCCCGATTCCCACATTCTTCACATACTTCTGTGCAAAGACGATCACAAGCGGGAAGTATGGCAAAAGCGGCGTAAGGATATTTGAATATGAATCACCGATCCGGTAAGCTGCCTGTGTTGTTTCAGGAGAATATCCCATGAGCATCAGCATGGGAACAAAGATAGGGGCCAGCAGCGCCCACTTGGCTGAGGCACTCCCCATGATCAGGTTGACAAGGGACGAAACAATGATAAAAGCAACCAGCAGGGGCCCACCTGTAAACCCGATCGCTTTCAACCCATCTGATCCTTTCACAGCCAGTACACTTCCCAGGTTGGACCAGTTAAAATAGGCCACAAACTGGGCAGCAACGAAGGCGATAACGATATACATTCCCATGGTTGACATGCTCTTGGCCGTCATTTCGGCCACATCTTTATCGTTTTTAATGGTTTTTGCAACGATCCCGTATACCAGTCCGGCAACAAAAAAGACGATAAACATTACGGGTACCAGCGAATCATAGAAAGGATTAAAACTCCGCACTCCTGTTTCCGGATCGGGTGCACCGCGCAGCAGGCCATTTTCAGGAATGATCGTCAGCATGAAAAGTAAAAGCACACCAAACGAAGCAATAAAAGACCATAACAAGGCTTTCTTTTGCTGTCGCGTAATAGGCTTATCTTCTTCAATCTCAAGATCAGCGTCAGGCTTATATGCACCCAACCTCGGAATCAAAATTCTTTCTGTTATCCAGGTTCCCGCCAGACCGACCAGCGGTACAGATGCTGCCATTAAATAGTAATTAGACAATGGATTAACCGTATAATCCGGATCGATAATCTGTGCAGCCGGTTCGGTAAATGCGGCGATCATAGGATCAAGTCCGGTCGGTAAGATATTCGCACCAAAGCCCCCGGAGACGCCGGCAAATGCAGCTGCTATACCTGCAAGCGGATGCCTGCCCATACTCATAAAAATCGCTCCTCCAAGCGGTATCAATACCACATAACCCGCATCGGCAGCAACAGAGCTAAGCATACCTGCAACAACAATGGAAAAAGTAATGATCGATTTGGGTACTTTTGAAACAAAAAGCCGCAAACCCACCGAGATCATACCGGTGTATTCGGCAACGCCAATACCCAGCATCACGACAAGCACCAGTCCAAGTGGCGGAAAATCAGCAAAAGTCTCCACCATCCGTGTAAATATCATTTGCACTCCTTCACGCGAAAGCAGGTTGATGACATTAATTTTATCCACCGGGTTCC
>CAZOXI010000325.1:0-4663 GCA_964583445.1 uncultured Bacteroidaceae bacterium
AAGCGAACTTTATCTATTGCGTATGTTCCATCCAGTGTATACTCTATCCAGGCCCTGGACACATCTGATTCTCTGCGATCGGAAGCCCAGCGTGTTTGTACATCATGATCGTATGAATGCTCAGGAAGACGTGTTATTCCGTGATGCTGGCCGTTACTGCCCGCTACTGCTGACGTAATCTTTAATTCATCAGGGTATATTTTCTGATCTCCTGTAAAGCCGGGAAAGGGATGATCAGTTGATGCTGTGCCCGCTCCCAACCGATCGTCCAATTGAGCCCTGTATAAACTTGGAATATCGGCAATGTGAACGCCTTCAGACTCCACTAATCCAAGAGGTTCAGTCGCCTTTCTACCCACACCGGTAATTGGGTTAGCGATGCAGCCAATGGCCCAGTTATTGGCATCGGTTGGCGGATTATGCATGACCATACGGCTATAGGTATGGCAATTCCACATTACATGATTCGCACCTGCCCAGCCGTGTCCGCTACCGGAATTCGTGCGGTTTTCCACGTTTAAGTCCAGATCGGTTGATACCCTGTCATATAATACTCCCACGGACCATCGGTGATGCGGACCGGAAACATTCCAGCAATTCATGGCTACACAATTCGAAAATACGTTTGGTCCCGGTGTCCTGGAACCGCTTGCAAAATCGTGTCTTCCAAAATCCGAAAAACAGTTCTGAATCAAAATCTGTTGTCCTTTCCCAATGCCGAAGGAATATCTTGTACCGGAATTTAACCTCCCGACCGGGCGCAAATAACGGCAATTATCAACGGTCCATTTGTATCCGCCACTAAAAGATACAGCGGACATGGTAAAATGATACGTGTCTACATTTCTCACCCATCCGTTTTCTGCTGCATACACCTGTAGGGCGCTGTGCGAATGATTGCGGTCATTTTCGTCGGCATAGGAAGTTTCGAGCTGCATATACTCGATTCCAATTTCAGTTTTGTAATCCGGACTGTTATTGTATTTATAAAGGTATCCATTCGCTATTCCGTCATAGATATGATCAACAACCGGCGCGTCGATGGTAATCGTATTTCCATTCACTTCTTCAATAACACGGAAAAAGTCAACGGTATAACCTCTTATGGACCATCCATACATACCTCCAACCATATCAACCCACTTTTGTGTAGGTTCTCTTTGTAATACAACCCGGTCACCTTCACTAAAGTGATGTCCCGGTTCTACCGTAAATGTCCTGGCACCAAAAGGAACATATGCATCGGTTATTTGCTTTTTCGTTGATTCTATCAGCTCATGGCCGGGACTGGCTTTTGAGTTGACCGAAATAAGCGGATCTCGTGTGGTAAATACCGCCCTGATAATAGTGGTGTTTCCCAGTCCTCTGAGTACAACGCCGCTTTTCATGAAGATGGTACCCTCCACTTCATACAACCCGGAATTCAACAAAACGGCTCCTTTGTGTCCATTGGCATCTGCAGGAAGCGCAGCAACCGCATCAATTGCACTCTGAATGTGGTAACGGTTATATCCTCCTAGAGGGGAAATAGCTTTAACAACTTCCACATCCGGTATGGGCTTTTCACCATGATGATATCCGACGTAACTGAAGTCGGGCAACACATTTCCATGTTCATCCGGGGTGTATGTCAAATGACCAGCATCATCAATGGACACCAACGAGGTAGTTTGTCCAACGACATTAAAACTTAAGATTACTGTTAGTAGTACAAGCAAAGTGTATTTAGTTGTAGTTGTTCTCATATTAATTACTTGCAAATAAAAGTGATGTTTTTAAAAAATTCGGTATTATCGGATTTATATTAGTGTAGCTCATGGAGTGGAAATATGAGGAATAATACACAAAATGTAAATATATAAAACATCAGGTGCTGTCAATTTTGATATTTTCCCAAGTTCATTTGAATGTGTTTCAGGCAGACGTATTCTGAGGTAAACGAGTACTTATGATTTAACTTTCGTAAACTCCTGGCATCGCTTTGTAAGTTCACTCTCATATTCCTGATAAACCAGAATTGGAAAATTATCCTCTTTAAGCGAGTCAATGATGGTTGCCTGTGCATCATTCTTTGATGAATTGAATGTTGTGATGATGGTATGCTATAAAATATCCAGTGATTGCATGGCTGCCTTCATATATCCCATTGCGTAGGCCATCCCAGCATGCCAGGGGGCATCGCACGTCATTTGAGGCGTGTGGTCGGGGATGATCACGCCCTGGTAATTGTTATTTTTGAGTATGCTTAAAATTTTCAGCATATCGATATCCCCCTCATCAACAAATACTTCTTTGTAATGAGGCACCTTTCCTTTCACATTCCTGAAATGGATATAAGCGATCTTGTTCTGCCTGCTGTAGGTATCCGTCGCTTCATACACATCACCATCGGTCATTTCCGAAATAGTTCCCAGGCAAAATTCCAGTTGATTGCTGTCACTTGGAAAGCTGTCGATTAAATCCTGGTACATATAGGGTTGATAGACCAGTCGGGGTGTTTTCCTTACAAATGGCAAAGGGGGATCATCAGGATGTGCTGCCAACGTGACCCCAGCCTGTTCGGCAACGGGCACAAGCTCCTTTAGAAAATACCGCAAGCGCTCCCACAATTCCACGTGATCAGTTTCCGGGATCGTACCTCCTTGTACTTCCTTGTTATACTGCATGTTCCACACCATCCCGTTTGGTATGGGTGTATTGTCTTCACCATCCATACCAACCGATTGTGCTTCACCACGGGCAAAATCTCCGGTGATTCTTCCGGCTACTCCGGCCAGCGAGAAATTATAACCGAAAACCGGAATCCCCGCCTCACCCACAATGCGAATCTGTTGCTTAAGCAGTTCTATTTGTGCCAGCTTTTCAGGACCGTCCAGCAACACATCGTACCATATCGAAGGATCGAAATTTTCAATGGCTTCCCATGTTAATCCATGGCTGTTGATTTCCTTTTTGATTGTAAGCAGGTCATCCAGTTCCCATACCTTACCCTCGCCGGCACTCCCCCAGCCTTCTTGTTCACCAACAGGTTGATCTGTTATTTTTTTATTATGTCCGAAATAATCAACAAGATGGACAACAAGATGGGTTGCTCCGCATTGCCGGGCAAATTTGTAATGCGCCTCGTTGAGCATGTGTTTATATAAACCGAATCCAAGTTTCATCCTTCGCTATAAAAAGACATTCTGTACATCCATTATTAATCCTTTCATTCCCAAACCACTCATTAATATACTGTATGCAATAATTACCAACCAGATGATGGTCTCAACCCATTTTAACTTATGGTCACCCATCACTTTTTTCGAATGCAGCAACACAGCCATTGAAATAGTTGTTACCGGAAGCAATACCGCCAGGCAAGCCTGGGAAAGCAACATAAGAAAAATCGGCTTAATCCCGAACACCGTTCCCAGGGTGCAATACAATACAAAAGCGAATATGATCCAGTTTTTTGGTTTCTTCAATGGATTTTCTTTCCCCCTGTAATCTTTTACAATCCACGGCATTGCAAGGATATTTGGTAACAGGGAAGAAAGTCCGGCAGCAGTGATGCCGATAATCATGAGGACCACTGCAAAACGGCCTGCGATGGGCTCCAGGATAGGAAGTAATTCGGGAACATTATTTACCCTTATTCCTTTAGCAAACAATGTTTCAGATGCTACGATCATTACTGCAGCACTGATCAGGAACATAAAAAAAGCGCTGTTTGCCGCATCGATCCGCTGCGATTTCATCTCCTTGAGGGTCCATCCTGCCTCTTTTACCAACAGCGAGCGAATAATAAAAACAACAGAAGATACAGTTGTACCCGTCATTCCTGCAATTACAACCAACCCGCTGTTATCACTTCCACCTGCCTCTTCAGGAATGGAAGGGATAAAACCCTTTGCCAGCGAAGAAAATGAAGGTTGAAGATAAATTACGGCAATAATAAATGCCAGGCCCATAATGCCAACAATGATGGCCATCACATTTTCAAATGTTTTGTTTGTTCCTGATATCAAAATACCAAATACAAGTATTCCAAGAACTATTGCAATCCAGACACCAGGGATTTCAGCCCTGCCAAACGTAGCAATACCTTCGTAAACAGTATCTGTTAAAATCCCCATCAAACCCAGGATGGCTGCCAATATTATAATAATCAGCGCCGAGGTCAGGAACCATGAAACCGCGGGATGGATGTGTTTTTTTATACCCTGGATTACAGTCTCTCCCGTAACAATGGTGTAAAAACTAAAACGATCCAACAAATAAAAAGTAATGATACAGCTCAGCAGGATGGTCCATAACAGAGCCGTTCCAAATGAAGCCCCTGCTTTCGACATTGCCGTGATGCTGCCTGTACCGATATTGTAACCAATAAGGAAAATACCGGGTAAAATACTTATTATTAATCGTTTCAACTTTGACATATTAAAATCCTATTGCATTCCCACCGTCAACGGGCAAACAAACACCTGTAATAAATTGTGAAGCATCTGAAGCAAGGAATGCAACGGCCATTCCTATTTCCTCTGGCTTCCCAAGCCTGCCGGCAGGGGTACGCATTAATACTTTTGATTTACGTTCCGGATCGGCATCCAGGGCTTTGGCTAACATGTTCGATTCTATGAAGCCAGGTGCAATGGCATTAAATCGCACACCGGTATGGGAG
>CAZOXI010000326.1:0-4661 GCA_964583445.1 uncultured Bacteroidaceae bacterium
GCAATTTAACTCCGGGTAGGATGCCAGGGCTGCATTGGTATGTCCGGGCATATCGATTTCCGGCACAATGGTGATATATCTATCCGCGGCATAAGCCACCAGGTCTCGGTATTCCTCCTGGGTGTAAAATCCCCCCGGTCCGCCACCTACCTCCGTGCTGCCGCCGATTTCCGTGAGTTTCGGCCAGGATTTGATCTCAATGCGCCAGCCCTGGTCGTCTGAAAGATGCAGGTGCAGGTGGTTGATCTTATACAATGCCAGCAGGTCGATATGACGTTTTACCACCTCCGGTCCGAAGAAATGCCTGGACACATCCAGCATGGTCCCGCGATAGGCATATTCCGGCCAGTCCCTGATCGTTCCTGTTGGGATCAGGATACTGTTGTCACTAATCACCAGGCCGCTGGCTCCTGTATCCAGCCAATCGGCTCCCGTGGTCAGCAGTTGCCTAAGGGTGGTGATACCGCGGAAAATACCTTCCGGTTGGGCGGCGGAAATGACCAGGTTGTGTTTGTTAATGGCAAGGCTATATGCTTCATTGCTATCAGAATCTTCTTCCATGCTGAGGCTTTCTTCTTGTATTTTATTAGAACTTTCGCCCATATTCTGGCTTCTTTCTTCCCTTCCATTCGGACTATCACCCGTGGCCTGGGGTCCTTCTTCACTGTAAGGATTTCCTTTTCCCATGTTGTGGCTATCCTCATTGATCACCAGCAGGATCCGGTTGTATTTCCACCAACCTGGGCCATCCTGTTGCTTCATTTCAAGATCCGACAGTTCACTGACGATTCCAGCCAGGAGCGCTGCATGTTTTTCGAGGGCCGTATCACTGAAACAGATCTTTGTGCGTTTCTGTATCGTAAAGGATTCTCCACCAGCTGTCACTTCCCGTGGCAGGGGGATCAGGTTGTGTTCTGACAGATCCGTGGGTGTATCGTTCTCACATGCCAGCATGGTTCCGAGGGCGAAGATGGAGATAAAGAGCATCCATGTGTGTTTCATATCCTTGAGTTGTGTTTCATATCCTTTTTATGTTGTGTTACATATCATGGACCGTATGTATTTCATACGACCTGAATTGTAAGTAAATATAGCGCAAGATACTATTTTTCAAGGCTGATCCCGACAAAAGCGTGTCGCGGCATGCCGGGGTAGTAGTACCTGGGAGGTGCTCCCCCGAATGAAGGTGCATTGACCAGGATCATGGAGGCATAGGAGATGTTGAAGAGGTTATTAACGCCACTATTCAACCGGATACTGAAAGGCAGCCGTTCAGGGACGATCCTGTAGGAAATCCTTGCATTGGATAGCAGGTGCCCGTCGTAGATTTCTGTATTGGCATCGTTCATATACTGACTGCCGCTGTAATTTGATTCAAGAACGATGTTGAGGTTTTCCCTGAAAGAAGATACCAGCCGGGCATGGATCACCTGTGCCGGGATCCCGGGCAGGGCATTGCCTGAATAATCCGTTCCATCATCGATAAATGAAGTGAATTTGTTGCTGTTCAGGTAAATGCTGGTAGTCAGGGTGTGTTTCCAGTTTGTTTGCAGACCGGCGGGGCTCAGGTCAAACCTGTTGAATATTTCGATCCCTGCAAGCCGGGCACTTCCGGCGTTAATCCCCGTAAAGATCTCCTCGGTGATCCTTTCTGTAACCAGCATGTTTTCAATGAAGATTGCATAGAGGGCCACATCATAGTGCCAACGGTCGTTGAGGGTCCAGCCGCGTATTCCGAGGTCCGTATTCCAACCAGTTTCGGGCAGCAGGTCGGGATTCACCAGCCCTTCGGGCAGGAGGGTCTCTTCCAGGGAGGGTGCAGAGAAACCGTGACCTGCGGATGCGTGCAGGAAGTGGTCCCCGGTGATGTTGTAATTCAGCCCGAAGCGGGGCGATACCACGGGTTGGTAGCTGTAGTTCCCCGACTGGTCGACCGCATCGATATTATAGATCGTTTCGAGCCGGTATTCCAGCAGGTTGAAGTTGATGCCGGCTTCCAGGTTCAGGCCTGGTGCAGGGGTCCACCGGGCATGACCAAACAGGTTGCCATAGCGGCGGTCCTCGGTATTATGCAACTGGAGGTCCCCCGGAGTGCCTGAAAGTGTTTCAATGATCTTCCACCGGTAGTTTTCGTTGAAAAGTTCGATGCCGGCCTGTATGTTCAGGCTGTTGTTGCGGAACTGCACATATTCCCTGAGACCGAGTGTAAAGGAGGCATCGTCCAGAATATTGAACGGACGGGATTCATAGGGATCCTGCCAGGCTGAAAAAACGGTCACGTGGTTTTCCCACCGGTTGTTGATCGTGTGTTTCCATCCAGCTCCGGCGGTGAACTTTGTATAGGCTTCATAGCCTTCGATGGCCAGCCAGTTGCCGGCTGCTTTTTCAGGATTTTCCGAAAAATCCGTTGCATTGAGCGAGCTGGGGATCTGTGCAAACAGGTCGGTGAGCAGGAAGTGGAATGCGATCTTGTTTTTGTTGTTGCCTGTGTTGCCATGTAGATAGACATTGTTCCGGCGGTACCGGTTGTTTTCGCGGAATCCATCCGATGCGGATCTTGCCACACCCAGGGAGATTGATGTATGGTCTTTTTTCCAGCCGGTATGCAGCCCGTATTTTTGGGTATTGAAACTTCCGGCCAGCGCTGAAAGTTTGTAGGTGAAGCCATTTTTTGCAGGGTACAGCGCTTTCATCTTGACCACACCGCCCAGTCCGGATCCATACATGGCCGAAGCGGGTCCTTTGAGAATCTCCACCCTGGAGATCCCCAGCATGTCGATGTCCTCGATGGTGGAGATCCCATCGCCGTTGGTCAGCGGAATTTCCTCGAAGTAGGCCCGTATGCGGTTGGATGAATAGGGAGTGCGTGAACCGATCCCGCGGATGGTGATCCGGTTGGTGGTGTAGGTTCCATTGGCCATGAACACCCCGGGTGCTGTATTCAGTTCGTCGGCGATGTTGATCGTGCTGAGGGCATCTTCAGTCAGCGGCTGGATAATCGAGAGGCTGCCCGTGGTTTCACTCAGACGCTGTTCGAAGGGAGTGACGGAGATGGTGACATCGTCCAGGTGGACCGTATCAGGTTGGGCATACATGGAAAGGTAAGGGAATAAGAGCAGGAGGGGTAGGACAAAATGTTTCACAATATATATATTTTAGTTATAGTATTACTTTACAATTAAATACAAACTTCGGTTCATCTCAAGGTGAATAGTTGCCTCACATCCTGATAATATTATCAATGGTGTTCGGCGAAACCTCATCATAGTATCTGAACGCTTTGTTTCTTATATACCTCTCCTTTTATCATTGCTCAGCTGAAATATCAATGCCCAATGATGAGGGTTTCATACAGCAGGATGTATTGAATTGTGGTTTCCAATAAGACAGACCGTGTGCACAAAGGTTCAAAATATTTGCTAGAGGTCTTCCTGGGGATCGCCCGGATCTACTTGTTGATGATCAGTTCATCCAGTGGTCTTTTGGGTACGTGATGTACCTCTTTTTCATCCCGCCAGTACTTGATATTTCCAGCCTGCATCTCTTCGATGACCACTTTTTCGGCCGGCTTTCCCAGCGTGATCACCTGGATGATCTCCAGGTGTTCGTGCAGATCCAGGGCCTGCCTGACCTGTTCTTTTTTCACCGATGCGATGATACATCCACCCAGGCCTTTTTCCACGGCAGTGAGAAGGATGCTCTGTGCTGCGATGCCATCGTCACAGAAGTAATTCCCCGTGATGGTGGTATCGTGCAGCTGGACGATATATGCGGAAGGGCGCTCGCCAGGTTCCGGTCCGGGCCAGTCGGAGAGATACCCTGCCCATGCAAGGGTGGGAAAGATCTTTTCGTTGATCTCCGGGGCGTTGGAAAGAAAATATTTCAGGGGTTGGGCGTTCCTGGCCGATGCGGACAGCCGGGCGGCATCGATCATTTCACGGAGCGATTCTGTGGTGACCGTGTGGGATTCGTCGAATCGCCTGTAGCTTCGGTTTTGAAGCAGAAGTGACTTGAGTGTGGACATGTGTTTAATTTGGGTTTGGTAAATCTGATGATCAAAGATAAGGCAGAAGTACTGAAATATATAACGCAGCGGCTTTGAAATGTTGATTGGGAACTTTTTGAAATTGAGCATGAAGATGCAGCGCATTTATCGGCAATTATCACTGCACACTTTTTCGCAACCGGGAATACACATTTTTTGGCAACAATGGTGCACAACTTATGGCAACAATGGTGCACTGTTTTTTAGACCTTCAACCACAAATTTTGGCCTTTAAAGTCCGGTGATTGACTGTATATCAACCTGATGGTTCCGTTTGTGGATAAATTGTACGGATATGGCTCCTGATCCTGTGGTTTATGTAAATTTATATACCGTTAGAAATTTACTGCTGCATTCCTGCTCATCAACTTAACTGTTTCAGCAACGAACGGCAGCGTAGTCGTTGTTGGAAACGGGGATATCCTAGCAGCTTCTGAGAAGTATGATTCTCCTGCCACCACGTCATTGGACCTGACCGCAGTCGCGGACCATGGGTACCTGTTTTCCGGCTGACGATGAGTGCGGAATGATCTTTCATGGAATTTGCAGGATTCGATTGCTATAGTGGAAGATTATTGTTAATTTTGCAAGCCGATTTACAAAAAAGAATTATGGT
>CAZOXI010000327.1:0-4645 GCA_964583445.1 uncultured Bacteroidaceae bacterium
TGAAAAATCAGTGAGAAAAAATTACAGTTTTTCTCGACTTTATGGACAAACTCTACTTAGTCCATATGTTTGTAATGAGGAGAAGAAGTTCCAAGTGTCGGAAAGAATAGACAGAGTTGTTTTCGCCAAAGATTTGTATGTCAGCCGAGTCTCTTACGATATTCCGATGGAGATTGCTTCATTACCCTGCGAAACTGTTTATTAAAATGACTTATATTATTAAAGCCACAATCAAATCCGACCTCTGCAATGTTCAACTCTTTATTTGCAATCAGTCTGCAGGCATATTCGACCTTAAGCCTGTTCAGGTATTCAAAGATCGTTTGACCCATATGAGTTTTAAAAAAACGGCACAATGATTCAGGTGTCATGTGCACGATTTCAGCAATATCTGTCAGATTAACCCGCTCCTGGAGATGACTCATAAGATATTCGTGGATAGAAAAGATACGTTCATTATTCGATTTGAATTTGCGGATTATATATTCCTTACT
Source organism: uncultured Bacteroidaceae bacterium (assembly GCA_964583445.1). Taxonomy (GTDB): domain Bacteria; phylum Bacteroidota; class Bacteroidia; order Bacteroidales; genus M55B112. The sequence goes on from CAZOXI010000327.1 coordinate 495, forward strand.
TGCAAGTAAACTATTCGTTTCACTTTTCCCGATTTCATCCAGGATCCTATAGAAGTGAATGATGCGTTGAAAGCTGCTGAGGTAGGGCAGCTCAAGCATGAGCCTGCTTGCATTGTTGAGTGTGTCACCATTCAACTTAATTCCTCTTTGTGACAAATCGAGGGCTTTTCTGATATTACGCATTTCAGGCATTTGCAACTGTGCTTCAGGAAATACCTCCTGTCCGAATTGCAAATAAACTGATTCAAGCGAACGGCTAAATTTGGATCCGTATTTATTTTCCTCAGGAATCCAAACATGCGGAAGCCTGATGCCAATGAAGATTAAATCTCCGGCCCCGAATTCTTCCATCGAATCACCAACGATTCTTTTTCCGGCACCTTCGGTTATAAAGGATAGCTCATACTCTGAATGGTAATGCCAGGTGCTCTTTTCCAGATTATCCTGAAATACACCAATGAAAAAGGATTCGTCCTTTCCAAGTTCTATATGTTCATAGCTGGCAGACATACAGGTTTTATATTGTCAAATATAGATAAATATGATAAAATAGCATTCTATATTGTCAATATTAACCTGGAAAGATCCATAGTTTCGGAATATTTTTACACTGAAATCTAAAGTACTAAACCATGAATGACTTGATAAGATTATTATCAGAAGCGGTTGAATTTGGAAAAGTAGACCAGGCTTCTCCATATCCGCCAAATTTAAAGGGACAGGATGGTGCAAGTGAACTCACAAAGAGCGCTCTAAATGCCGGAGTTTCCCCGCACGAAATTCTCTCTGAAGGACTGATTCCGGCAATGGCAATAGTTGGTCAGAAATTTTCTGAAAACAAAATATTTGTTCCCCAAATGCTAATGTCTGCAAAGGCAATGGGAGCTGCTATGTTTCACCTGAAACCATTTTTTCAGTCAGGAGAAATAAAAAGTAAGGGAACATTTATTATAGGAACTGTTAAAGGAGATTTGCACGATATTGGTAAAAATCTGGTATCCATGATGATTGAAGGTAGTGGGTGGACAATAGTTGACCTGGGTGTGGATGTGGGCTCGGATAAATTTATTTCTGCCCTGAAAGAGAATGAAGGTGCCCTTGTTGGATTATCGGCATTGCTAACAACCACCATGGTAAATATGAAGAGCATTGTTGAAGATATCAGACAGGAGTTTAGCACTACAAAAATTCTTGTTGGAGGAGCCCCGGTTACGATGGATTTCTGTAAATCCATTGGCGCAGATTTCTTTTCACCGAACCCGCAGGGAGCGGTTGAATACCTGAACCAGTTTGCTGCCTAGAGAGCGTTTAAAAAAAGCTAAATCATTTATTATGAAGTACAAAAGTCTGGTGATCAATGACCCGAAAGAGTTATTGTTTGGGAAAGCGCCATACCCTGTTAAAACAGCCCGGGGATTAAGTATTGGTGGCGGGGATGTTTATTCGGAGCTCAATTTCACTTTGCCGGTTATGGCGATCAATAATAGTACTTTACCCGAAGTGAATCAACACTATAGGGAAATTGTTGAGGGAGCCCTTGAAAGAGCGTTGGAACTAAATTCAAAGGGAGTTATTCTGGAGTTTGAGACCTTGTTGGAGATGACAAAAACTCCATCTATTGGCATAGATATTATTAAGATCATGAACGAAATATGCGAAAGATTCTATCAGCAACACGGTCTGCTTTCAGAAATCCGGCTAACTCCAAATGATCTGCGGGAATTTGAAAGACCTGCATTTCAGAGGTCCTCACAATATCTGGAGCCCATGTTTGAATTATTTGACAAGGGATCACTCGCAGGAGCCGATCTGCTCTCTATTGAAAGCACCGGAGGAAAAGAAGTCTCAGATACATCCTTGATGATGTGTGACATCAAGGGGATGTTTTTTGCAATGATCGTTTTAGGAGTAAGAGATATGCAGTTCCTATGGAAGCACATTGTGAGTATTGCAAAGCAGAATAATAAAATTGCAGCAGGAGATACTGCATGTGGTTTTGCCAATACTGCGATGGTTCTTGCTGAAAAGAAATTTATTCCGAGAATTTTTGCTTCAATAATTAGGGTCATATCGGCTGTAAGATCCATTGTCGCCATGGAAGAGGGGGCGATCGGGCCCGACAAGGACTGCGGGTATGAAGGTCCGTTTTTAAAAGCTATATGCGGAATTCCTATATCCATGGAAGGGAAGACTTCTGCCTGTGCTCATTTAAGTCCACTGGGCAATATTTCCTGTGCATGCGCCGATTTGTGGAGCAATGAATCTGTGCAAAATATTAAACTGCTTTCCGGGATGGCTCCAACGGCTTATTTGGAACAATTGGAATATGATGTAAGGCTAATGAATCAGGCTTCGTTGGAAGGGGCCACAACTGCCGGAATATTGCGTGATTTGTATGTGAAGTCAGACCTCTTTACCGATCCACAGGCCCTGATCCTGTCTCCTGAAAACGTTATTCGAATATCGAAAAAACTGATCCTGGGTGAGAGCTACCTGGCGAATGCAAAAAATGGAGCACTCGAGGCTCTGGATATTATAGAAGAGGCACTTGCTTCCGGGCAGATGAACCTTCCTGAGATGGAGATAGCCTATATACCAATACTTAGAGAAGAAATATCATCCATACAGGAAGATGAATCGGCATTTATTGAAGCCATGCTTCCCCTGATCGATCAAAGTCATTTCATACCGGCAGAATACGGCTTATAATACGGAAGGGTATTCTGGAAAACTCATCTTCATGGCGTATTCAAGTGCAAAATCTTCGCGAGATGAAAGCTCAATATAACGGGCGCTTTTAGCGACATGCGCGATCTTCTTAATAATAAGTCGGGATTTAACTGCAAGGCATGCTCCTGAGCCACTGCTGTTGCCAATCGCTACAATCTTATCTTTCAATTCTGATGGAAGCAATGCTATTTCTATAGCGCTCTGAATACTAATATAATTACCGAATCCCCCGGCGAGAAAAAGAGCATCTATCTGGTCGTAGTTCATTCCCGCTGATTGAACCAGAATATTTATTCCGGCCATAATTGCTGCTTTAGCAAGTTGGATTTCACGAATATCCTGCTGATTTATGGAAAGATATTGCTTTGTCCCTTCAGTTTCACAAACAATGAAATCATTCTCCAGGGAGCCATCTGTGGTAAGGAGTTTTTGTTTTAGCAGGTAAGAAACAATATCGATCAGGCCTGAACCACATATGCCTGCTGCTTTCTGATTTGCAATTGTAGTGAATGAATCAGGATTCCTGTAAGAAGCTAATGCGCCTTCGAAGGCAGCCATGCCACAGGAAATGGCAGCACCTTCGAAGGCAGGGCCTGCCGCCGTGGCACAACACCAGGTTTGTTCAGGTGTAACCAGGGCAATCTCCCCGTTTGTGCCTATGTCGATAAACAAATAGTTTTTAATTGTATTTGGAGGAGCAAGGGAAGCCAGTCCGGAAACAATATCTGCACCCACAAAGGCAGAAATGGAGGGAAGAATATCAATTTCTGCACTCTTGTTAGCCAGAAGTCCAAATTTAGCATTGCTCAGCTTTTTCTCTCCAGTAAAAACCGGAGTAAAGGGAGCCTGAGCAAGGGAAGAAGGATCTATGCCCAGCAGTATATGCAACATCGTATTATTTCCTGCGACAGCAATTTTTACAATCGAGTCTTTTTCAAAGCTGCCAGACTTTAAAAGCGCACTTAACTCCTGGTCAATAGCCCCTATAATTTCATTATGCAATTGTCTGAGTCCATTTTTCTTAGAGCAATAATGGATCCGGCTGATTACATCAGCACCGTATTTGGCCTGTGGATTTGGAATCCCATTGCTGGTAAGAATGCTGCCGGAAATCAGGTCGATCAAGTAAAAGACAAGGGTTGTTGTCCCAATATCAATTGCTACGCCGTAGGGCTTGGATGCTTTTTTTATACAATCTCCCGGATCTAATAGCACTTTTTCAGAATACTCGTATTGAGTTTTCAATACTTGTGATTCACTTAGATCCGGAAGAAGCACTTCGAGGTCCTCTTTCGGATAGAAGATACAGGCGGAAACAAAATCACCTCCTTTAATTTGCACCCTGCACTTTCCACAGGTTCCATTACCGCCACAGGGAGCTATGATATCAAATCCATTTGATTGCATTATATTCAGTAATG
>CAZOXI010000328.1:0-4624 GCA_964583445.1 uncultured Bacteroidaceae bacterium
TGCTGGGGATCGAAAAGGGTGATATATTCGACCAGACGGTGTTCGAGGAGCGCCTGTTTATCGATGAGGATGCGGTGAACAGTGTCTACCTCGATAACGGCTACCTCTTTTTCGATATGACCCCCGTGGAGGTGAGCGTTGAGCATGACACCATTGATTACGAGATCAGGATCCGTGAAGGGGAGCAGGCAAGGGTGGATGAGGTCCTCATCACCGGGAACACCAAGACCAACGAACACGTGGCGCGCCGGGAGATATGGACGAAGCCCGGCGACCTGTTCAGCAAACAGGACATTATCCGCTCGGTCAGGGAACTCGCTTCACTCGGTCATTTCGACCCGGAACAGATCGAACCGAATCCCATTCCCAACGACCAGGACGGGACCGTGGATATTGAATATAAACTGGTGGAGCGTGCCAACGACCAGCTGGAAGTCTCCGGCGGATACGGCGGTGGTATGCTGATCTTTACCGCGGGGATCCGTTTCTCCAACTTTGCTGCAAGCAGGCTATTTGATAAAGGCGCATGGCGACCCGTTCCTTCGGGAGACGGACAAACACTTTCGTTGCGGGCCCAGACCAACGGTCAGTTCTATCAATCCTACAACTTCTCATTTGTGGAACCCTGGCTGGGCGGGAAGAAACGAAATTCATTCTCGGTATCCTTCTTCCATTCGAAGATCAACCAGAATTACAACTATTTTACAGCGCTCAGGGGCAATAGAGACGAAGAGATCCCTCAGAATTTTATGCGTATCACCGGTGGATCCATTGGCCTGGGAAGAAGGCTGAGCTGGCCGGATGATTTTTTCACACTGCAACATTCCCTCAGCTACCAGCGGTACTTCCTGAACGATTACAGCGGCTTCCTTGCCCAGAACGGATCGTTCAACAACCTGAGTCTCACAACCACACTGGGCAGGAATTCAACCTCCCAACCCATCTACCCGAGGAGTGGGTCCAACATCAGCCTGAGCCTGCAGCTGACACCACCCTATTCAGCGTTCAACGACGTGGATTATACCAATCCAAACCTGACAGATGAGGAACGGTACAAATGGGTCGAATACCACAGGTGGATGTTCAAAGGCGACTGGTACAAAACCATCTGGCAGAACCTGGTGTTCTATACACGGATGCATTTCGGGTACCTGGCCATGTACAATCCCGACGTGGGACCCTCGCCCTTTGAAAGCTTTGATGTAGGCGGTGACGGTCTTGCCGGTTACAACCTGTACGGCAGGGAGACGGTCGCCATGCGTGGATATGAGAATGGTGCACTTACCCCGCGGGTCATTGATGGCCAGGTAGTGCCCAGCAATTCAAGCGGTCAGAAGTCCGGTAACGTGTACACCAAGCTGACCATGGAACTGCGCTATCCGATCTCACTGAATCCTTCGGCCACGATCTTTGTGCTTGCCTTTGCCGAGGCAGGGGATGCCTGGTACAGTATCAAGGATTTCAGTCCCTATGAAGCCAAACGTTCGCTGGGTGTGGGTCTGCGGGCCTTCCTGCCGATGTTCGGGTTGCTGGGTGTCGACTGGGCCTATGGATTTGATGAGGCTTTCCCGGATGCAGGCGTGAGCGGATCACAGTTCCACTTCACCATCGGGCAACAGTTTTAAAGTTCTTTAACGTTGATATACAGGCGAATCAATATATTTTTGTTATTTGGTATGCTATTTGTAATTACAGATAAAAATAAAGTTTTAGCAGCAACAAAATCATCAGCAAAATGAAAAAAATACTCACACTGGCCATCGTTGCCATCGTTCTTTCAGCATCTGCCTATGCACAAAAGTTCGCATTCGTAGATTCCGAATATATACTGAAGAATATACCGTCCTATGAAGCCGCGCAGGATGAGCTCAATAACCTCTCTGAAAACTGGGAAGCCGAGGTGCAGGAAGAATACCAGGCCATCGAGGAAATGTACAAATCCTACAAGGCTGAACGGGTACTTCTGTCCGATGAGATGCGGCAGAAGCGTGAAGAAGAGATCATTGAACGGGAAAAAGCAGTGAAGGAGCTGCAGCAAAAATATTTCGGTCCCGAAGGCGAGTTGTTCCGGAAACGTGAAGAACTTGTGAAACCGATCCAGGATGCCATCTATGAGGCCGTGAAAGAGCTGACAGCCGAAGGTGGCTATGCGATCATTTTCGATACGGCCAGCGGGGCGTCTATCCTGTATTCAAATCCCAGGTATGATAAAAGTGACGAGATCTTGCAGAAATTGGGATACAAGTAAGGATTAAAAGCTTATTTTTGTACACATTTTATAAATCAGAAGATAATGAAACTACTTAGAAAAGTGACCCTTGCAGTAGCACTGGTAAGTATTGCTGCCGGAACGATGGCACAGGATGCGATGTTTGGACATGTAAATGCAAATTTCGTTCTCTCGAAGATGCCGGAATATACAAAAGCAATGCGTCAGTTGTCCCAGCTGGACAGCACCTACAACCTTGAGCTTGAGAAGCTGGCAGTGGAGATCAACAGGAAGGTGGAAGATTACAACAACGACACCATCTCTCCCCAACTGTTGAAAGATGTGAAAGCACAGGAGATACAGGAACTGCAGGTCAGGGCACAGCAATTCCAGCAGCGCATTGAACAGGACATGCAACAGCAACAGATGCAGTTGATCAGACCTATCAGCAACAAAGTGATTACGGCAATCAACCGGATCGCTGACGAGCGCGAGCTCATTTATGTATTCGATGTTTCTTCAGGAAACCCTGTATATGTAAATGATGAAAAGAGCGTCGACATGGTGCCGATCCTGATGGAAGAATTTGGTATTTCCTACGATCCCAGCGAACTGAGGGGGCCAAGAATCACGCAATAAAGAAACCAGGTAATTTTATACAGAATGGCACGGGCTGGATCGCCTGTGCTTTTTTTGTATTTTTACAGGAAACGTATGCAGATCATGACAGGAAGCGAACAACCCATCGGCCTATTCGATTCCGGTGTGGGCGGCCTCACGGTGGCACATGCCATCAGTTCCATACTGCCCAATGAACAGCTGATCTATTATGGCGATACTGCCCATCTGCCTTATGGCGATAAGTCGAAGGAGACCATCGTGGGATATTCTTTGGGTATCGCTGATTTCCTGCTTGAACATGGGTGCAAGGTGATCCTGATCGCGTGTAATTCAGCTTCGGCGAATGCCTACCGGGAGGTGAAAGCGCACGTGGGTGACCGGGCGGTGGTGCTGAATGTCCTGGACCCGGTGGTGGAATATGTTTCTGATGACCCTGATGCAGCCCATGTCGGCGTGATCGGTACAAAAGCCACCATACAGTCAAAAAGCTACCAGGAGGCAATCCTTGCGCGGAATCCGTCCCAAACGGTCAGCTCCCTGGCCACACCGCTTTTTGTACCCATGATCGAGGAAGGATTTGTATTTGATGACATCTCCAATGCCATCATACGTGCTTATCTCTCACGCCGGGAACTCAATGAAATCGATACGCTGATCCTCGGGTGCACCCATTACCCCATCATCCGCAACCAGATCAGCAGGTATTATAATTTCGGGGTCAACGTGGTTGACAGTGCCCGCATCGTGGCAGAATTCCTGCAACAGTACCTGCAGTCGCACAACCTGCTCGCAACAAAAAGAGGTGGTGCCAATGCCTATTTTGTCTCCGACCATACCCCTTCATTCGAGACCATTGCCAACATGTTCTTCAACGAAAAGATCCACCTGGAAAAGCACTCGATATGGAACCGCTAGTTGCTTCAAACTTTCTCAGGTCCAGGGCGGCTTCAGGTGCTGCAGTATTTTTCGGACAGGCGGGTGTGCCAAGATGTGAACATTGGACTGCGGTTAGAGGTTATTCCTGAAAACGAATTAACATATGGCACTGATCAAACCACTGCTCGGAATCACCCCGAAGATCGGGAACAACTGCTATCTCGCAGAAAATGCCACCATCATTGGTGACGTGGAGATCGGTGACGACTGCTCCGTATGGTTCAATACCGTGCTGCGCGGCGACGTGAATCCCATCCGGATCGGCAACCGTGTCAACATCCAGGACGGCAGCACACTGCATACGCTGTACAAAAAGTCGGTGGTCGAAATCGATGACAATGTCTCCATCGGTCACAACGTCGTGGTGCACGGCGCCCGCATTGAGAAGAATTGCCTGATCGGCATCGGGTCGGTGATCCTGGACCACGCAGTGATCGGGGAAAACTCCATTATTGCAGCCGGATCGGTGGTGCTGCAGCATACCATCGTTGCGCCCGGAAGCATCTATGGCGGCGTTCCGGCCCGGCGCATCAAGTCCGTGGATCCGCAACAGACCGAGGAGATGATCCGGGGTATTGCCACCAACTATCTCACCTACGCCTCGTGGTATAAATAGGACCGGTAAGCACCTTCCTGCACACCTGCACAAATTGTCGTTCGGCCAACAGGACCTCATCTGCTCCTCATGATATAGTTAGCTTCGGCTGTCACCTTCCTGTATACAGGTACTGCTTGCCGTTCGACCAGGTGCGCAGAGCAGTTCCAATTATTAGAATTTAAATTCAGCAAAGCGATTCAGATACACCTCTTTTATGTTTCACGGCACCTGTGCGGTGAATTGCAGGAAGGTTCATATCT
>CAZOXI010000329.1:0-4602 GCA_964583445.1 uncultured Bacteroidaceae bacterium
AGCACAAATCCTATACGGGAGTTGACAACCGCCTGATCCTCGACAATGCCGACGTGTTACTCAATGCCGGTGCTAATGTTGTCTTCCGGATTCCGGTGATCCCGGGTGTGAATGATTCAGAAGAGGAGATCAATTCCTTCCTGGATTTCCTGGAAAAACGCACGGATAAATTCCGCGAGGTCCATTTGCTGCCCTATCACAAAACCGGTACGGAGAAATACAGGCGGCTCGAAAAGGAATATACATTCAGCGTGCCAGCAGGGAAGGATGTGGATCAGTTACACAATTTCAGCACCGCGATTGAACGGCTGGGATGCACTGTTCTTACAGGCGGCTAATGAGATAGCCCGCTTACCAATACGCAGGAAAGGACTGATCAGGGTCGAATACCATTACCTTGTTCCGCTTAAACTAACGGTAATACAAAAACAGAAAAAAGCAGAAGATGCTAACAGAACGAATTCAAAAACTCAGAACCAACAGTCTCAATGCGGTCAACCGGCTGAGTGCCGAGCGTGCAGCCCTCATTACCGATTTTTATGCTGAACATCACGCCGGAATACCCTCCGTGCCTGAACACCCTGCTGGATCACCCTCCGTGCCGGTCCACCGGGCAAGGGCATTTGAATACCTGCTCAGGAACAAACAGCTCTGGATCGAAGAGGGTGAATTGATCATAGGGGAGCGCGGACCGGCTCCCAGGGCGACGCCCACGTACCCGGAGATCAGCCTGCACTCCATGAAGGACCTGGAGATCCTGGATACCCGGGAGAAGGTATCCTTCAGGGTGGACCCGGAGACGAAGGCATTGTACAGGGACAAGATCATCCCATTCTGGAAAGGGAAGACCAACCGGGACCGCATTTTCAGCAAGATGACAGGTCCATGGATTGCTGCGTATGAAGCAGGTGTATTCACCGAGTTCCAGGAGCAACGAGCGCCCGGACATACGGTGCTGGGGAAAAAGATCTACGGGAAAGGATTACTGGAATTGGTTGAGGAGATCAAGGCAAAGCTGGAAGATATTCGCTTGCGCTTTGAAAAAACGGATAAGGGCGCATCCAAAGCATCACTGCACACCCGGCGGGAAGCGCTTGAAGCAATGAAGATTGCAGCAGAAGCCATGATCATGTATGCTGAACGGAACGCCGACCTGCTCCGTGACCTGGCCGCCAGGACCCGGGATGCACACCGGCGCAACGAACTGCTTTATAAGGAACAGGTCTGCAGGAAAGTGCCGGCCCATTCCCCGGAAACGATGCACGAGGCCTTGCAATACTACTGGTTCGTCCACATCGGGGTGATCAGTGAACTGAATCCATGGGACTCCTTCAACCCGGGACGACTGGATCAGCACCTTATGCCCTTTTATGAAAGCGACCTGGCTGAAGGCCGGCTGACGGAAGCATCGGCACGGGAACTGCTGCAAGCCTTCTGGATCAAGTTCAACAACCATCCCTCGCCACCGAAGATGGGGGTGACAGCGCAGGAAAGCAGCACCTATACCGACTTCTGCCTGGTCAACCTGGGCGGACTGAAAGAGGATGGATCGGATGCTGTGAATAAAATGAGTTACCTTTTGCTGGATGTGATCGAGGAGATGCGGCTGCTGCAGCCCTCCTCCATGATCCAGGTAAGCAAACTGAATCCCGACAGCTTCGTGGACCGAGCCATAGAAATAGTTAAAACCGGGTTTGGGCAGCCTTCCGTCTTTAACACCGATGCCATCATACAGGAACTGCTCAACCAGGGCAAGGAGATTGTGGATGCCCGCAACGGCGGTGCTTCAGGTTGCGTGGAGACAGGCGCATTCGGGACAGAAGCTTACTGGCTTACCGGCTATTTCAACCTGGTGAAAGTGCTGGAACTGACACTGCACAATGGGGTGGATCCGCGCACCGGGAAACAGGTGGGGGTACGCATAGAAAACAAGGGAGGATTCCCAGCGGAAACGCATGCTGGTCCCTCACCAGCGGAGCAGTTCGAAAACATTCCGGGAATCCGGGACAAAGCGCTGTCAGGTAAGCCGGACGATATTCGCTCTGCACGCCCGGACGACTCCGCTCCGGAGAACCTGCCCGGGGATCGAAATGGAGCGCCCAGGGGATCCAGTCAGGGTGGTGCCCTGGTATTTGATACATTCGAAGCATTGCAGGAGGCATTCAGGATACAACTGAATTACCTGATCAATATTAAAATAGCCGGGAACAATGTAATTGAACATCTGTTCGCGGAACACCTGCCGGTCCCGTTCCTGTCCTTGTTTATCGACGACTGCATTCAGAATGGAAAAGATTACAATGCCGGCGGGGCCAGGTACAATACCAGCTATATCCAGGGTGTGGGACTGGGTTCTGTCACCGATATGTTTGCAGCTTTGAAAACCCATGTATATGAGAGGCAGACAATTACGACGGAAACATTGATGAAGGTCCTGGAGGATGATTTTGAAGGGTTCGAAGAGATCCGTGCGGAATTGATCTATAAAACCCCGAAGTACGGCAACGACGATGATGCTGCGGATGTGCATGCCACCTGGATGTTTGAGCAGTTTCATGCGGCGGTGGACGGAAAGCCGAACCAGCGGGGCGGGGTGACCCGGATCAACATGCTGCCCACCACTTCGCACGTGTATTTTGGAAGCGTGGTGGGGGCCACGCCGGATGGCCGGCATGCCGGGGAGCCGCTTTCGGAAGGAATCTCGCCGGTGCAGGGAATGGACACCCACGGTCCCACCGCGGTGCTGAAGTCAGCAGCAAAGATCGACCACCTGAAAACCGGGGGCACATTGCTGAACCAGAAATTCACACCCGATTTTTTCAGGGACGACCGGTCGGTACGAAAGATCACCCAGCTTGTGCGGGGGTACTTCAGCATGATGGGGCACCACATCCAGTTCAACGTGGTCTCGGCCGATACCCTGCGCGACGCCCAGCAGCACCCGGAGAAATACCGCGACCTGATCGTCAGGGTGGCCGGTTATTCAGACTATTTCAACGACCTGGGCACGGCGTTGCAGAACGAGATCATCCGGCGCACGGAGCAGGAACTGTAGTGAGACATTGTGCAGCATTGCAGAACGAGATCATTCGTCGGACGGAGCAGGAGTTTTAGAAGAAATGAGGCATTGCGCTGTATGACGGGTCCTGCAGCGGACGGATCAGGAGCTATATAAGATGCTGTGCATCGCCATGAGGACCTGGACGATCAGACGAAGCAGGCAGATGCTCAAGGGGTGGGGGAACGTTTTTTTGAAAATTCAAAACCTCCTCTTCCATTGTTTTTGCTATTTTCGGGAGATGAACCACCCTATTTCAATCTACGAGATCACTAGCACACATGTAAGGAAATTGCGCACTATTGCGATCCAAACCTTCGAAGAGACCTTTGCGGCGACGAACAGCCGGGAGAATATGGACCATTATCACGAAAAAGCTTTCAATGCGCAGGTGCTGGCAGAAGAACTGCAGGATCCCGAATCGTGGTGGTATTTTATTAAATTTGAAGGAAAACTGGCCGGGTACCTGAAGGTGAATGTGGGACAGGCACAGACAGAGCTGCAGGAAGCGGATGGCTTCGAGGTGGAACGGATCTACGTACTGAAAGAATTTTACGGATCCGGGGCAGGAGCGGCACTGATGGAATTTGCCATTCAGTTTGGAAGGGAGAAAGGAAAGAAATACCTTTGGCTGGGTGTGCATGAAAAAAATTTAAGGGCGCTGCGGTTCTATGAAAAATTCGGACTGGAGGAGTTCGACGACCACGTGTTCATGATGGGAAAACAGCCCCAGCGCGATCTGCTGATGCGGATGGAGTTGTGAGCGATTCGTTATTGATTCAAATTTAAATATTTAGCATTATGCAACGTATTCATCTTATTTCAGGTTCCAGGACGTTTTTATTGCTCCTGTTCATGGGCTTATTTCATTTTGGTTGCGACAAGGCTGTGCCTGTTGATCAGCGCTTTATGATCCTTGCCGGGGAACCCGCTGCCACATCAGTGATTCTGCAATGCCGTTTTGCTGCTTCCGATACCCTCATCGATGGAGATATGCCCGGAAAGGAGTGCCAGGCATACTTTGAGATATCAGAGGATTCGCTGTTCAGGGATGCTGAGCAGACTGAAATGGCAGAAAGCAATGCCGGGAACGATTACATGATCAAGGAGCACATAGCAGGCCTGCAGCCGGACACAAGGTATTTCTACCGCTCCGTTGCTGAATTACCCTCGGGTGAACAAGTGGCAAGCAAAACCGGCACCTTTACGACCTTTCCGGCAAAAGACCAGGCAGGAGAGATCAGCTTTGCGATTGCCACTGGTTTCAATTACGAGCACTATTACGGCATGGACACCGCACGTAACAGGAAATTTGCCGATGAACCGAGGTTGCTTGGTGCCACCAGTCGTGACAGCGTGCTTGGATTCGAAGCTTTCGACGCGGTGCGCCAGCTGGGAGTTGATTTTTTTATTGCCAATGGCGATGTGGTGTATTACGACAAACCCTCGAGCGATCCTGCTATATGGGCACGCACCCCAGATGAATTGCGTGCGAAATGGCACCGGTTCTTTAAGATCGGAAGAGCGTCGTGTAGGGAAAGAGT
>CAZOXI010000330.1:0-4600 GCA_964583445.1 uncultured Bacteroidaceae bacterium
CTTCCGATCGCTCCCTTAATGCCAGTAGCCTGTCTCCTTCACTGAGTGCAACGGAGCATACATTTGTTGCAGTTTCAAGGTGAAGGATCAATGGGTTCTTCTGCATAAATAAGGTATTTTTTAGTTCCTAATCCCCGGAGAATAAACGGTCCTCCGGAACCACTTCCACATTCATACCGTCGCTGAGATCCTTGGAAACGGCTGAATATGGCGCAATGATCACATTGTCCCCGGAGTCGAGCCCTTCAAGGATCTCAATATAGTTATTGTCCTGGATTCCTGTTTTTACCGGTTGCATCACTGCTTTTCCATTTTCTTCAATGAATACCACGGTGATCTTTTCCTGTTCTGCATCTGCCATGGTCTGTGTAGTTGAAATGCTAACATCTCCGCCGATGCCGGCAGAACCTTCGGCTTGTTCATCTTCTTTTTCTTCCTCTCCGCCTTCTCGGTCTTCCTGCCCGGGAATCCTGGTTGCAACTGCCTGTATAGGAATGGAATAGGTTCCTTTTCGTACTTCTGTCTGGATATCAGCCGTAGCAGACATCCCGGGTCGAAGGGGATATGGATTTGCTGCACTGACTTTGTCTTTATAGGATTCAGGCAGTAACCTGATCTTCACATTGAAATTGGTTACCTGGTCCGTAGTAATCCCGGTGACATTTGCTGAGACAGGTATCTCCGTAACCACGCCCTTGAATTTTGTGTCGAGGTAGGCATCCACTTCGATCAGTGCGGTATCCTGGTGGGCCACCCTGACAATATCATTTTCGTTTACTTCGACTTCGACCTCCATCATGCTGAGGTCGGCAAGCCGGAGGATCTCTGTCCCTGACATCAGCTCCGTACCCACCACGCGTTCCCCAAGTTCAACATTCAGGGCAGAAATCGTACCGCTCATGGGTGCATAGATCGATGTTTTTTCAAGGTTCTCCTCGGCCTCTTCGAGCGCCGCCTGTGCACTTGCTACGGAGAATTCAGCGGCTTCTTTTTCAGCTCTTGCGGTAAAAAAATTGGTTTCCGACTGTTCATATTCAGCTTCTGAGATAGCGTTTTGCTCATAAAGCTGCTTGTTTCTCTCAAAATCCAGTTTATTTAACTGAAGTTGTGCTTCTGCCTGTTTCAGTCTTGCTTTTGCGTTGTTGAGTGAAGCTTCCGCCCTGTTGCGCATCATGATATAGTTGTCCGGCTTGATCTTCAACAGGAATTGACCCTTTTTCACGTTATCCCCTTCTTTTACCGCCAACTCAACAATCTCCCCCGAAACATCCGGTGAAATTTTTACCTCGGTCTCGGGTTGGATCTTCCCATTGGCTGTAATGATCTCGGTAATGTCACGCTGCGCTCCTTCTTCAACAGCAACTTTGATATAGGCTTCTTCGCCTATCCATCCCATTTTTTTGCCGACTCCAAGGAAGATCAGAAGCACAACGACGACAACAGATAGTATGATTAGGATCTTTTTTGATTTCATGACTGGTATAATGATGTTGGGTGATTACAAAGTTATGGGTTCTCCTTTATAGAAATTGAGTATCTTGGTTTTAAATATAAAGTCATATTTTGCCTGTAGCAGGTCAGACTGGGTCATGGTGAGTTGATTTTTGGAAGTATTGTAATCAACAGTATTGACCAGTCCCACCTCAAATTTCTTCTCCGTGTAAGTAAAAGATTCCTCCATTGAGGTAAGCGCTTTTTCAGTGGATTCATATTTCTTCAGCGCTGCCAGGGCATCGGCATATGCCTGCTGGATATCCCGGTAGAGGTTGTTTTTCGTGTTCTGTAACTCCAGCCGCGCATTTTCAATCCCGATCCTGGCATTTGATACGGCAGCATTGACCTGTCCGCCGTTGAAAATCGGGATGTTGAGTCCAAGACTGATCCCCACGCTAAGGTTGTCATTGATCTGTTCAAAGAATGGGTATTTGCCGTAGATAGGCAAATTTGTGACAGGATCGGTATCGATGACCTTTTCCCTGATATCAGAAAATCCTGTACTGTAATTTCCTGAAAGGTTGAGGCTGGGATAACGCATTCCCTTCGCTATATCCAGGTCCAGCCTTGAAGATTCAAGGTTGTATTCTGTTGCCTTGATCTGCGGCATGATCTCCTGTGCGGTTCCGTAAACATCCATCACATTCAGCAGAAGCATGCTGTCTCCGGGGACAGGGAGATCCGGAACAGTGATATGGAAGACCGGATCATATTGCAGATCGAGCATTTGTTGCAGGTTGAGGTAAGCCAGTTGCAGCTGGTTTTCAGCATTTACAACGTTCAGTTCTTCCGCTGCATATTGCGCCTGGATTTCAAGGGCACTTCCCCTGGCCAGCTTCCCGGCATCAACCATTTTCTGGGTACGGTTTACCTGCTGACTGGTGATCTCAAGTTGATTCTGTGCCACCAGCAGCAGTTCCTGGCTGAAGAGGATCTGCAGGTATGCAGCAGCAATGTTCAGGGAAATGTCATTTTTGATTTTTTGAACGTCTTCGTAGCTGGCCATCAGGTTGATCCTGTTCTGTTCAATGCTGTTCTTTTTTTGGAACCCGTTGAACAGGAGAACACCTGAACTGACATTTGCACTGATGGAGTTGATCTCCTGGTCGGTGAATTCATAGGTCGTCTGGTCAAGTGCCCTTCCGAAAGAATAACTGTAATTAGAGCTGGCATTCAGGCTGGGGTACCTGGATATTTTTGATTGATCCAGGACATTCTGGTTGTATTGCGTATTGAGTTCCGTTTGTTTGATCGTGATATTATTCTCCATTGCATAGTTAATACAATCCAAGAGGCTCCAGGTATTTTCCTGTGCTGGTGTTGTAAAAGAACATGTAAGGAGGAAAATGAGGATCGCAGCTATATTTTTATGCATGATGTATTACTTTTGGAGATGCTATTTCAAAGATAATGATATAGGGGGGATTATTGTGAAATGAAAAACGAAAAAACGATCATTTATAATGAAATAGGAGAAATTCTGTATCGCAGGAACAGCAGGGCAAAGAATATCTCCATAAGGATCAATGCTGAAGGGACGGTTCGGGTGACCGTGCCTGGTCGTTGCAGTTTTCAACGAGCGGAACGTTTTGTAATGGAAAAGAGAAACTGGATCCGTCAAAAGACCCTGAAGATCAAACGGCAGAAAGAAGAAAATCTTGTATGGAAGGTTGGAGATGTGATCCGGATGCGTGATCGAAGCATTTCAGTTTTGCAGGGTGAGCGGAGTGCGTTTGTTGTGAATGGGTCTTTACTGGGTCATGATCTCCTGCTGCCTGCAGGCTATGACACACGGAGCGCATATCATCAAACGGCATTAAAGGAACAGGTGGCGCGCCTTGGATTGATGGAGGCAAAGCGACAGCTGCCGGCGATCCTGGCAGCACTTGCTGAAAAACATTCCCTGCCTTACACACGGCTGACTATAAGAAGAATGCGCACGCGGTGGGGGAGTTGTTCCGCAAAAAACAACATCAGTCTGAACAGTGGGTTGATCTTCTTGCCGGATCCGCTGATCGAATATGTTTGTCTGCACGAATTGGTGCACACAGTTCATAAGAACCACAGCAGACACTTCTGGGCAGCGCTGGAATCAATATTACCCGGCGCAATGGAGCACAGGAAGGAGTTAAGGGCGGCAACTATTATTGCTTGAAGCTATCCAACCTGCTGCATATTATGCAGGAACTGTTTTCAAGGGTTTGTCTTTTTCGAAATCCAGTGCCTTTTCCTCCACGATCAATTGTACGTGGAAATCATAATCGGAAATGATCTCATTTGAATTTACAAGTTCCGAGGCTTTTTTCACAGATTCTGAAGTCTTTTCTCTGAGATGTTTCATTTTTCAGGGTATTGCTGCGATGGAAAATTATAACAACAGCAATAAGCAGACCTTAAACTGGTATTAAGAAATCGTGAAATAGAAGGTGGGCGAGGAGTATAACGAAAAAAATATTGGAAATCTGCACTGATTTTATCCAGAAAAAGGAAAAAGTTTTAACTTTGCATCCCGATTCGCCTCCAACACTGCAGGAGCGACTGCAGGTCAGGCAGATCGGAAAAGGTATTGACCCGTGGTGTAATTGGCAACACGTCTGATTTTGGTTCAGAAGAGTCCAGGTTCGAGCCCTGGCGGGTCAACAAACCGGCCTTTCCTGTGCGTACAGGGGAGGCTTTTTTTTATACCCGGTGGGAAATTCAACTATTTTATTCGTTGCGGATGGTCGTTTTCATCAACGCAGGCAAAGGAAAACCATGATTCCGCTGCAAGGGTCTTCAGGTGATCACCCGGCAATTCTGTGGTCACCTCTGTATGCACAGTGAGCCTGATTCCATTGTTACTTTTCACGAAGGTATTGATTTCAACAATTGCGCCTTCCGGAACAGGTTTCTTAAATGATATTTTATCGACTGAAACGGTGACCATCTTCTTATTCGCGTACCTTGTGGCTGCAATAAAGGAGACTTCATCGATCCATTTCATTAGCTGTCCCCCAAATAAATTTCCATTACTATTCAGGTGCCCGGGCCTCACCAATCGGGTCATGCAGGCTGGTTTCGATGTCATACTGATATTTTTTTCACAAAGGTAGCTTAAACTTTTTTA
>CAZOXI010000331.1:0-4590 GCA_964583445.1 uncultured Bacteroidaceae bacterium
CCGGCAAGACATCGGATTTACTGGCAATTTGATCCAGCAATGCGTGATGCACACTGCTGTCCTGTCGGATGTCCAGTGTGGCAAAATGAAGGCCGAAAAGTTGCACTTTCATAATCAGGTTATCGACCAATTCAATGAACAGGCTGTTATGCTCAACCTGCAGGAGGTGGCGGATCTCATTCAGTATATCCAATAGCTGTTCAGAGGTAAGACCGAATTTTCCGGTCGGGAGATACATATTGCGGTACAATTTTTCTTCCAGCGCATCAACGATGTGGGCCACACCTTTAAATGTCAGTCGCCTTTTCAGCTGTTTTACCTCCTCGTAATAGGATTTGAGGATGGCTGTCCGCAGGGCACGTGACACGCTGAGCGCAGTTTCGGAACGCACGAATGGATTCCCGTCCCGGTCGCCACCCGGCCAGAACCCGAGTTTGAGTAACCGGTTGCCTGGAGAGATGCTTCCTGGGAAACGGTTGCTGATGTATGAAAGGATTTCACCTGCGGCATGGTAAAAGACATTTTCAAGGTACCAGATCAGGTTGACTGCCTCATCATACGGTGTGGGTTTAATGCTTTTGAAAAAAGGCGTTTTGCCCAATTGCTGGAGATAGCTGTTCACCAGGGCTGTATTGTCATCAATGATTGCTTTCGCCAGGTCGTTGATGATGACCAGGACCTCGCTCGGATAAAATTGTGTAGGGTGGGCGGTCAGCACCAGGCGGACCGAAAAATCTTCAAATTTTTTCTTTACCCGCTCCTGCATCTGCTGGTGGGCCACCTCGGAATGCAGATGTTTCAGTGTGCCCGATCCTCCAAGGTCGTTCACCTTTGGAAATGCCGCATCTTCCAGTGCATCGAACAAAACCACCTGTCGTTCCGCGTATTGTATAAACCGGAACAAAAGATCGATCTCCTCCTGCTCATTGCTGTAGTTGGTATACTGCTGCAGGAAAGAACGTATGATTTCCACAGGACCTTTTCCCGCGGTATATCCTTCCTCGCAATGGATCAGGAAGACGGATACCAGTACCCCGGTCTTTTCTACTTTGTGAAATGGCAGCGCTGTAAAGAGGCTGTTGTAAAGCTGGAATTTCAACCCGACCTCTTTGTTGAAAATATTCAGAAAACTGTTATCGGATGGATTCATAAGATGACTGGAGTTATTTTACAACAATAACGCCTGAAGGGTCCTGTTGTTTAAGTTATCAGTATAAATATGTGTATCAAATACTGATTCTGTTTCAGAGCTCGGCTCATTTCCGTCCCTGAAGAACAGCACTAATCGTCGTCATCGTCACCGTCATCGTCGTCGTCTTCGTAGCCGAGGGTATTATCAGATTCATAATAAAAGATGCGCACCCTGGCGGAATCCCGCAGAAAATCAATCCGTCCCACTTCGGCGCGATTAATTACCAGCCCGGTACGTTCTTCCAGGTCCTCGAGCATCAGTTCGTAGTTCTGCGGTTTGATCAGTTCAATCTTTTCATAGTCGATGGTCTTGCGTGTTTCATGCTTCAGGAAGAATACTCTTTCCAGCAGATACGTTACAACGATCAGTGCCATGTTGGTGAACAGGAGTTCAGCATAGCTTACCTTCTTATTGGCGAGGGCGTTGATAACCGATACACCGATCACCAGGAACAGGTAGGTCATCTCCTTGATAGCGATCTGCCGGGTCCGGTACCTGATGATCCCAAAAATGGCAAAAAGACCGAGTGCAAATCCCAATTCCAGTTTTACATTTTCCAGGAGAAAACAGAGCAGGAATACGATGGTGGAGATCAGCAGATAGGTGAAGAGATAATCTTTCCGGTTGGTGATCTTGTAGTACAGGTACCGTACCAGGATGATCACCACGCCAGTGTTCAGCGCGTATCTGACCAATAGTTCTAAAAAATCTTCTACATCAATAATTTCAATTCCGAATATTTCCATGAAAGTAGTTGTTACAATTTAGTTGTTGAGATGATGTTGACTACCAGAATACTGGTTGAATGATTCTTCAAATTTACCCAGTTGTCTTATCCTGTTTTTAAATAAATTCTTTTTCACCCCTGGTTGTATAAGTGCTGTTCCGATGCAATATTTACTGAAGCCAATCGATTGAAAATGCTCCCTGCGCAATGCCGTAATCATATCCGAATGGTTGGCGTCCCTGTCGCGCTTTATTTCCACAACAGAAAATCCGGGAAGTTCTATATCCATGTTCCCGCGTATATTTGAGTAGGTCAGTTCAATATCTATGGTGATCCGTTCAGGAGCGTTCTTATGCACCAGGGTGATCCGCTTGAAATAATTTTGCAAAGCGGGATTGATCTCGCTGATCGAGTATGGTGAATTATCAGCCAGGAATTTTTCTGTACGTTCTTCCGATAGTTCGTCAGGATTTCCCGGCCTGATACGCCGTTTGATCGTCTCCCCCTTGTTGTTTTTGTATTTAATCTCAAAAAACGAAAGATCCGTGTCCACATACTTGCGCACACGTACCTTGTACCTGTTCAGTCTCCTGTTGTGATGTTCATAGTACATGGACAGCTCCGGAGTGTCGTAATAAAGTGTATGGTAGTCATGGATACGCCTTTCCCCGACTTCAAGCACACGGTAGGTATCCTGAACACTTTTAAGTAAACCCGGCACTGCAACAGAAGGAACGACATACTTGACGTCCCTGCGGCGCATTAACCTCACATGCTCCATCTCTTTCAGAGAAATGGACTGCATATTGCCGAGCACTTCTGCAACCTGTTTACTTAATGGAATCTCCATATCCAGATTGAACTTATTCCCCTATTGTTGATCAAACCCACACAAAAATAGTTATTTGAGGCACTTTTTAAGCATTTCCCATTCAAGATTTTCAAATATTTAACGTACAAATTCACGATTCGTATCACGCACCGGAGAAAATAAAATTTGCAGTCACCCCGTTTGAACAACCAGTGTTAAAAACTAATCTGAATCCGGACACCGGATTCAGTTATTTTTAGCAAAATATTTATCGTGCATGCAGAGGAAGAGAGCGAGATTGATAGGAGTACTGATCATGTTTTGTGTGGTGGTGTATTCCCAGGATAAACTAACCAGGGAGGAGTACATTCAAACCTATGCGGACCTGGCAATGAAAGAGATGGTACGTGTTGGAATACCCGCCAGTATCAAGTTGGCGCAGGGATGCCTGGAATCGGATAATGGCAACAGCAGGCTCGCAGTTGATGCAAAGAATCATTTTGGGATTAAATGTCATGAGTGGACCGGCAGAAAGATTTATCATGACGATGATGAACCAGGAGAATGTTTCAGGCGATACCGGACAGTTAATGATTCCTATATTGACCATTCTGAATTCCTGACTGCTAAATCGCGGTATGCTGAATTATTCCTGTTAAAGAAGAATGACTACAAGAGCTGGGCCAGGGGATTAAAGAAGGCTGGTTATGCAACCAACAGGCAATATGCCGATCTTCTGATCCGGATCATCGAGGAGAATGAACTCTACAAATATGATGAAATGGTCCTCGCAGGAAAACTGCGACCGGGAAGGCCCCATCAACCGCATCTGCCCGGGGGACAACCCGGATCATCCCGGGACATACTGGTCAATAACAGGGTCGAATATATCCTTATCCAGCCGGGGGATTCCCCCGAGGGACTTCGGGAGGAACTGGACCTCTACCCGGGAGAACTTTTCAGGTACAATAATATCAGTCGTGACACACCCCTGGATTCCGGGATGGTGATCTACCTGCAGCCCAAACGCTGGAGGGCCGAACGGGGGAATGATACCCACATCGTTGCGGAAGGACAGACCATGTGGGACATCTCCCAGATCTATGCCGTGAAACTGGGTCGGCTCTATCGCATCAACCACATGACGGAAAACGATACATTGGAGCCTGGTATGGAGATCTGGTTGCGACGAAGAAAACCGGCAGATGGTAAATCCTTTGGTCGCATGCGTGAAATTGAAGAGGATGAAGTACCAGCGGAAGACAGTACAGAAATGGAGTTCCAATTTGATGGGTGAGAAATTCCTGTGTAATGGCTTTGTGGAAGGCGCTGATGTTTATAAAATGTTAATCAAATTGAAGCTCAAAACTTTACAAAGGATCGGCGTTCTATTAAATTTACTGAAAATCGTTGATCGTGTCCATCTCTTTCTCATCTTCGTCCGGAGTCCGCAATCATGACCTGGTGCCAGACGGCAGACAGACAAGAATCGATTTTTTCTCCACCGGAAAACCGAAAAAAACCGCTCAGCATATCGTTGCGCCAAAAAAAGGCTCTTTTGAATGGTGGCATGCGATCACGGGATGGCTGAGATCCACGAAGAATGAACAGGAGCACCAGCTGGAAGAATACCGCAATTTCCTGGAAGGGCGGAATTACAGCAAAAAGACCTGCAGCAGCTACATTTACATGTTGCGTAAATTCTTCGCTTACATCGATGATAAAAAAGTGGAGGAACTTACCCTTGGTGATATTGAGGACTATAATTATGATTTTTTCGTCAGTGGAAGGTATTCCAGGTCCTACCAGCTTCAGTTCATTAATGGTCTGACGCTTTACCTGGAATTTGCACACGGGGTG
>CAZOXI010000332.1:0-4587 GCA_964583445.1 uncultured Bacteroidaceae bacterium
ATATCCGGTGGAAAGATCGATCAGCTTAGCGTATATAGCCTGACAGGCAGACAATTACAAGTAATACATGAGATTCAAAACCATGGGCAAATAAATATTGCAAAACTGGAAAAAGGTATCTACCTGCTGAAGGCTAAGGGCGATTTCGGAAGCGCAACGTATAAATTCGTAAAAAAATGATCACCGGTCGCTGCAAACGGAAAATTATATGCCAGGCTTGGCACCTGTGCTTTGTAATCAGATAGAGGAATTCAGTTTATATGAATTTGAGGCAGCATCACTGGGTGGCGTTATATTCAGACTTATCGATCAATACGGTAATATCCTGGAAGAACACGCAATCTCCTACAGTCAGTTACAACCGCCTGCAAATTAAAATTGACAGTCTAAAACAGGTGCATCCAAACATCCTGTACCTTCTGGCTTATCCCATACAAAATTGTTATTTCTTTAGCCAGGACATGGTATAAAGCCCTTGCAGCTTTATGCTTATATGCTTCCCTTCGCCTTTAAGCGCAAACAAAACACCACGTAAGTTGTTTTTTCTACACAGGTATATACACAAAAAGCTTATAAGCAAATGTTTAGATTAATAACAGGGATCATACTGACTTCATTAATATTTACAAGTAGTACCATGGCTTCTACGACAGAAAGACAAAAATACAGGCGCGTTTCGTCTGAAAAAGATATTGAGATTCGCTATTATCCTGAAGCGACACTGGCATCGGTATATTCAAAGGCGAAATCATACCGGCAAATAGCCACCCCGGGATTCCGTAAACTGGCCGGATTTATCTTCGGCGGCAACCAGTCGAATACGAAGATTTCGATGACCTCTCCCGTGCATATGGACATCAATGATTCCATTTCCTCCATGAGCTTTGTTATGCCTTCAAAATATGAGGACACTTCCCTGCCCGATCCCAACGATCCGGACGTAGTTATTGAAAGAAGCAAGGCTGAATATGTGGCCGTGATCAAATTCAGGGGATATGCCAATGACGCCAAACTGGCACGCTATACAGAAAAGCTTAAGTCCATCTTAAAAGAAAAGGATATTGACTATCACGGCAATTTCAGGTACCTCGGTTACAACCCACCCTACCAGTTCATCGGACGAAAAAATGAGATCATCGTTTCGATCGACTGGGATGAAAAAGGTGGCTGAACACTCCAACAGGTCTTATATTCATCAAATCGGTCCCCCTGAGCCTTCCGGGTATAATTCTCTCAGTTTGAATACCTGTACCGAAAACATTTCGGCAAAAGCAAAGTCCGGGATCACTGCATCTGTTAATGTTGTAAAACAGAAAAGTATCTGCTATCTTTAAGGGGCAGGACAGCAGATTAATTATTAAAACTCCTGCCAGTGATGCACCCGAAATTGATCGGAAATGTACCGCAAATTGATCGGAAATGCACCAGAAATGATCAGAAATGCACCGTAAGAAGATCCAAATGCACTGTAAATTGATTGAACACGCACTGTAAATTGATGACTCCATTTTGAAGAATATCTACAAAATAATACCCCGTTACGCGGAACAAAACAACCGGTTCTGCCTGGCAACACTCTTGTCTACCAGGGGATCAGCGCCCCAGGTACCCGGATCTTCTGCCGTTTTTTCTGAACAGGGATTGCTGGAAGGGACCCTGGGTGGAGGCATCATGGAGGAAGATGCCCGGAAGAAGGCCGGCGAAGCGATCCATACCGGGAAACACCAACTGTATCACTTCCGACTGGATGCCGATATCGATCGTGGAGAAGGCGCAATCTGCGGTGGAAGTGCAACGCTCCTGCTGGATCCGGATCCGGGCTTACATGCGGCAAGCTTCCGGGAGATGGCTGCCTCGCTGGAACAGGGTCAACCGGGCTGTCTGCTTACAATAATCCCACGGGATGGTGCTATCAGGCTCCAAAGATACTGGCATGCAGGTACCTTCGAGGCATCCCCGAAAAACCCGGGGCAATGGTCGGGAATTGAAAAGGCTTTTACCACTGCATTAGACAAAGGCGTTTGTTCCCTGCTAACCAATGAAACCGGGGACATGCTGTTCATCGAACCGGTCTTCCCCGTCTCAAAACTGGTCATCGCAGGTGCAGGACATATAGGGAAAGCACTTTCACACATGGCCAGCCTGCTGGACTTCGAGGTCACGGTCATTGACAACCGCCCGGAACTGGCAAATGCTGAAAACCTGCCGGATGCAGCGCATATCATCGTCAAACCTGTAAGCAAAGCAATGGAGGACCTTCCTAAATCGAAAGATATCTACATTGTCATTGTGACCCACGACCACAAGGAGGATACTGCGGCGCTCAAAGCCTGCATCGGGCATGAATTTCCCTACATCGGCATGATAGGCAGCAGGAAAAAGGTCCGCCTGGTCAGAGAGAAGTTCATTACCGAAGGCTGGGGCAACAGCGAAGCAATGGACCGGGTACATGCACCCATCGGCCTCGAAATCGGTTCTGTAAGTATCCAGGAGATCGCCCTCAGTATATCTGCCCAGCTGGTACAGGAAAGGGCTGCCCTTCGCAAATCAGGAAAACGGGAACATATCGCTGCTGTGATCCTTGCCGCAGGGGCGTCCCGGCGAATGGGGGAACCCAAAATGTTGCTTCCTTTCGGAAACGAAACGATCATCCGTACCGTGATCCGGCATGCACTGAATGCCAACAGTGACTGCGTGCGGGTGGTACTTGGTGCAGATGCCGAAGCCATCAGGACCCATATTGCTGACCTGGAGGTGGAACCGGTAATGAACAGGGAATTCAACAGAGGAATGCTCTCCTCCGTGCAGGAAGGCATACGGTCCCTGCCAAAAGATACAACCGCGGTGATGATCCTGCTCGGTGACCAGCCCATGATCACATCCGGGACCATGCAGCGGCTGATCGACCAGTACAGGAATTCTGAAAAAGATATTGTCATTGCCACCGCAGGAGGCAAGCGCGGACACCCGATAATTTTTAACGCAGCTTATATCCCCGAACTCCTCTCCTACGGGGCAACACAAACACTCAGGGACCTGCCCGGAAATCATCCCGGGAAGGTTGGTGAACTGGAAACAGAACAACCGGAGATCCTGCGGGATATTGATACACCTGCAGATTACAAAAATGAAAACACTGATATGAAAAAGGATTGAGATCCTGGATCACTGAACGCTACGACGCAATCAAACAGGGCAACCAGGACAATAAAAAAATATAAATACCATTAAAACGAGAAACCATGATTGAAACCATTCAATTTGAGCTCAACGAAAAACCGGCAGAACTTACAATGGATCCGAATACCATCCTGATGTGGGCCATCCGGAATGACCTGGAACTCACAGGAACGAAATTCGGATGCGGGACCGGATTCTGTGGCGCATGCACCGTGATCCTCAATGGTGAACCGGTAAGGTCCTGCATGCTGCCGGTCAGGGATGTCGCCGGGAAGAAACTTCTGACCATCGAAGGACTTGAACAGAACGGGGAGCTGCATCCTATACAGCAAGCTTTTATGGCAACGGATGCTTTACAGTGCGGCTTCTGTACCCCCGGGATGATTATGAAAATATATGGTCTGCTGATCGTAAACCCGGAACCCACCGATCAGGAAGTGCTGGATGCCCTGGAAGAGAATTTCTGCCGCTGCAGCGCATACAAACAGATTCTCCAGGCAGTTCAGCTGGCCGGAAAAATGATGAAAGGAGGGGTGAAGATATGAGACAACGCAATAACATGAGGTTACCGGAATTTTGCAAATTGAATAATGACAATGCTTTAATGAAAGGAGGACCCACGCTATGAAACGACAGGAAGAAATAACCCGCAAGATTACCCGTGATATCAATGATCCCTGGCAGATGGACCGCAGGGATTTCTTCAGGAAGATCGGGGGCGGACTCGTCATCTCCTTTTCCATGGGTGGTTTGCCTGCACTGGCCGGCACACAGGGCCGCAGCGAGGACGAAGTAAATGCCTACCTGAGGATCGCCGAAGACGGAAGCGTAACGCTGTTTACCGGTAAGATCGAAATGGGACAGGGACCCATTACCTCCCTGCCGATGATGCTTGCCGACGAACTGGATGTCAGCCTGGAAAGCGTGGAGATCATTATGGGGGACACGGACCTTACACCATACGACAATGGCACATTCGGTTCATTGACCACCCGTCAGTACGGGCAGATCATGCGCAATGCCGCCGCAAAAGCCCGGGCCATCCTGGTTGACATGGCAGCAGCCGAACTCGCAGTTGCATCCGCAGATCTGCAGGTAAAAGAAGGAATGGTATCCGTGAAATCCAACCCTGCCAAAAAAGTCAGCTATGGTGATCTTACGAAGGGAAAGAAGATCATGAAAACCATTGATGAAGCAGTGGATTTGAAAAAACCAGGGGAATTCACTTACATGGGCACCTCACGCAAACATGTGGATGCTTATGCAAAAGTCACCGGCCAGGCGCTTTATTCAGGTGACATCAAGCTCCCGGGAATGATGTACGCCCGCATTGTGCGTCCCCCTTCCCTGGGTGTAAAACTCATCAGCATCGACACATCGGGTGCAGGGTACTGATAATCCCGTGTT